>NZ_LZII01000084.1:0-14433 GCF_001667425.1 Mycobacterium sp. 852002-51613_SCH5001154
CGACGCGTTCTACGCGCACGTGCGCAGGGTCGGCGTGCCCGTGCTCGCCCCACCCAAGCGCCACACCGCGGCGGTGCCGCCCAGCCTGGGTCAGCGTCCCGTCGCCGAACCGGTACCGCTGTGGACGTGGTCGCTGCTGCACCGCCGCGATGACGACCGCGCCAGCGTGCGCGGCGCCGTGGAAGCGCTGTTGGCGGTCGCGCGTACCCGCGATTGGCCGGCCCCTCCCGCCGGCCGGTGGTGGGCGCCGGCCGACGACCCCCACCTGCGGTGAGAAGTCCCACCGAGCACTGGTAGGAGAACGGTCCTGGACGCCGGGCCGGCGCTGCGCTTCAGTGAAAGTAAGCAGTCCGGAAGGCGAAAAAGCATGGCAGAGAACTACGTTGTGGATGACCTGGCCGGCTTCGTCGTAGGCGCGGAGTGGGCCGATCTGACCGGACGTCCGCGCGCGCTGATGAAACGCAATGTGCTCGACAGCATCGCCTGCGCCGTCGGCTCCCTGGACGGGGAGCTCGTCGCGACGATTCGCGAACACACCGACCAGTTCAGCGGCGTGCCCACCGCGACTTTGGTGGGCGGCGGACGGGCGTCGGTGGACCAGGCCGCATTCTTCAACGCGGTGCTGGTGCGCTACCCCGACCTGCTGGACACCTACCTGACGGTCGGGGGGTTGTGTCATCCCGCCGACAACTTCGGCGCCGTCCTGGCCGTCGCCGAGCACACGGGCGCCAGCGGGGCGGACTTCCTGCTGGCACTGGCGGTCGCCTACGAGGTGCAGTGCCGGTTCAGCGCCCAGGTACCGGTCATGGCTCGCGGGCTCAATCACGCGCTACAGCTGTCGATGTCGGTGGCGGCAGGCACGGCGAAGCTGCTCGGTCTCAGCGTCGAGGAGACCGCCAACGCCATCTCCGCCGCAGCGGCCGACAACGTGTCGCTGGCGACGGTGCACGCCGAGCCGGTCTCGAACTGGAAGGGCATCTCGCCGGCCATCACCGGCATGCGCGCGGTGTACGCGACCATGCTGGCCGCCCGCGGCGTCACCGGACCCAGGTCGCTGTTCGAGGGCCCGCATGGCCTGGTGCAACTTTTCGACCAGGCCATCGATCTCGCGACCACCGACCGGCGGCTCAACTGCGTCGAACAGACCTACCTCAAGCAGTACTGCTCCCTCATCCACGGGCAGGTGGTCATCGACGCGGTCTTGGCCCTGCGCGCCGAGAACGACCTGCACGGCGAGGACGTCGCCCGGGTGACGCTCGAGGTGTTCCAGGGCGCGTACGACTTCGCCGGCGGGGGAGCCTACGGCGCGAAGGACGATCCACGCACCAAGGAGCAGGCAGACTACAACCTCAAATACCTCAGCGCGGTGGCACTTCTCGACGGCGGGGTGGGCCCCGAACAGCTGGAAACCGAGCGGGTTTCGCGCGCCGACGTGCGGGACCTGTTGACGCGTGTCGACGTCAAACCGGCCGCCGACCTGACCGCCGACTATCCTCGACGGACGGCGGCCCGGGTGCACCTGGTGACCCGCGACGGCCGGGAATTCGACCGCGAGCAAGCCGATTACGAGGGATCCCCGACCCGGCCGATGTCCTGGGAACGCGTGGCGGACAAGTTCGGATGGCTGGCCGAGCCGTTCTGTGACGACGCGCTGCGCGCCGACATCGTCGCGGCCGTCGACCGCCTCGACGAGATCCCCGTCGCCGAACTCGCCGGCCTCCTGGGCGCGGCGAGCCCCACCGCCCAACGGCCGCGCACCAAGCCCCGGTTCTGACGCGCCCTCTTGCGTGACCCGCAGTAGGCAGTGCGATGATCGGCCATGCGCAAAGATCAGGGCGGCAATCGGTGGGAGTTGGTCACCTGTGCGGTCGCGGGCCACGCCACCTACGCGCCCGACGAGGAGGACCTGGCCGCGCGCCTGAGCGGCAGCACCGGACTGGGCGAGGTCTGGCGCTGCCTGCGCTGCGGTGAATTCACCGTGGGGAATCCGCACGGGCGGGGACGTGCCGAGGACGCCCCGATGATTATGCGCGGCAAGGCTTTACGCCAGGCCATCATCATCCGGACACTCGCGGTGGAACGCCTGTTCCGGGCGGTGGTGATCGCGCTCGCCGCGTACGCGGTGTGGAAGTTTCGGGGTGCGCGGGGCGCCATCCAGGCCACCCTCGACCGTGACCTGCCGATCTTCCGTGCGGCCGGGTTCAAGGTCGATCAGATGACCATCGTGCACGAGCTGGAAAAGGCGCTGGCCGCCAAGCCTTCCACCCTGGTTTTGCTGACCATGATGCTGGCCGCCTACGCGCTGCTGGAGGTCGTCGAGGGCGTCGGCCTGTGGTTGCTGAAGCGCTGGGGCGAGTACTTCGCGGTGATAGCCACCTCGGTGTTCTTGCCGTTGGAGATTCACGACCTCGCCAAGGGCATCACGATGACCCGGCTGGTCACCTTCACCATCAACGTGGCCGCCGTGATCTACTTGCTGTTCTCGAAACGCCTGTTCGGCTTGCGCGGCGGCCGCGAGGCCTATGACGAGGAACGACGCGGCGAGCAGCTGCTCGATGTGGAGCAGGCCGCCGCCAAAGCCTGACGTCAGGCCGTCGACTGCCGGGGGTGAATGAATATGCCTTCCGCTTCGACGGTGACGCCATCCTCATCGGCCAGGTGGCCGACGGCGAACGTCTTGACGCCCTCGGTGCGCTCGACATGCGCCTGCACCCGCAGCGGCCGCTCCAGCTCGGTTCGGCGCCGGTAGCGCAGGGTCAGGGTGCCGGTGTAGGCGGGCCTGCCGGGCCGGTGCGCGGTCGCGCCGAGCACATGGTCGAGCACCAACGCGCAGATGCCGCCGTGAACGTGGCCGGGGGGTCCCTCGTAGGCCGCGCCCAGGGTGAATTCCGACCACACCACGCCGTCCGGCTCGTGGTGGACCACCAACGGCGGTGCCACCGGGTTGCGCATCCCGACCACCGCGTTGCCCCACGCAACGGTCTGGCCGTCGGACAGGTAGTGCACGCCGACGGGCCCCGGCTGCGCCGCCTCGCCCAATTCGGCTGCGGCCGCGTCGATCTTGGCCTGGGCCGCCGTCACCGCTGCTGGTTCCGCCTCGGTGCGGATGCTGATGTCGATGAGCCGGCGGATGGACTCGGCAAGCGGCGCGTAGACGGACTCGAGCCGGCCGAGGTCGATGCAGGGCGTTTGGTCATGCATCTCGGCAACCTAACAGCACGGCTGCTGGTAAGAACTGAGCGATGGGCACTTATGCGGTCACCGGATCGGCTTCCGGGATGGGCCACGAGACCGTGCAGCGGCTCAAGGCCGACGGGCACACCGTGATCGGCGTCGACATCAAGGACGCCGATATCGTCGCCGACCTGTCCACGCCGCTCGGTCGCAAGCGGGCCGCCGACGGCGTGCTGGCGGCCGCGGACGGCAAGCTCGACGGTGCGGTGCTGGCCGCGGGCCTGGGGCCCAGCCCCGGTCGAGAACGCCTGCGCCAGATCGGCCAGGTCAACTATTTCGGCGTCGTCGAGCCGCTCGTCGCGTGGCGGCCGGCGCTGGCCGCGGCCGAAAGCGCGAAAGTGGTCGTCGTGGGGAGCAACTCGTCGACCACCGTGCCTCTCGTGCCGCGCCGGACGGTGAAGGCGCTGCTCGCCCATGACGCCGATAAGGCGCTGCGGTCGGTGCGGCCGTTCGGTCCGGCCGCGCCGACGATGATGTATGCGGCGTCGAAGATCGCCGTAAGCCGCTGGGTGCGGCGACACGCGGTGCTGCCGGAATGGGCGGGCTCGGGTGTGCGCGTGAATGCCCTGGCGCCGGGGGCCGTCATGACGCCGTTGCTGCAGGAACAGCTTGCGACGCCCCGGCAGGCCAAGGCCGTGCGGTCCTTCCCGGTGCCGCTCGGTGGCTTCGGCCAGGCCGGCCACATGGCCGACTGGATGTGTTTCATGCTGTCGGAGTCCGCCGAATTTCTCTGCGGCAGCGTAATTTTCGTCGACGGCGGCACCGACGCGTATTTCCGTGCCGACGATTGGCCGAAAGCGCCGCCGGCACACGGGTTGCCGGGATACCTGCGACGGTTCAGACGTTCGGGGAGTGTGTGACAAACAGCCGGCGCGCCGACGGGTGTGCGTCGCACCACAACGCGGCTTTTCATGGCGTTCACCCCGGCGCGGCGCATCCGTAAACCGGCCGCGGTGGAATTCAATGATTCGGCACACAGGCCGAACAGACGAAGGATCGAAACCGTGGCAACACTGCCGTCCTGGATCAGCCAGAGCCCTGCCAACTTCGGCATGGTGACGCCCATCAAGGCGCGCGCCTGCGACGCGTGGCAGGCGGTGCGCAGAAGCGCGCCGCGGCGGGCACGCACCGGCGTGACGCTCATGCAGAGGGGCATCGAGCGCTGCTGACGGGCGCACACGACTACTGGAACCACAACGCCGCGTATCACGGCTGGCTGGTCGAACTCGCGGCGCGCCACGGCGGCGATGTCCTGGATGTGGGGTGCGGTGAGGGGCTGCTGGCCCAGCGGCTGGCCGCGGTGTCGCGCAGCGTCGTCGGCATCGATGCGGACCCGTCCGCAGTCCGGCGGGCCGGGAATCGACTGAAGACCGCAAGCAACGTGTCGGTGCGGCTGGCCGGCTTCGAAGAGTTTCAGGCGCAACGACATTCGTTCGATCTCATCACATTCGTGGCGAGCCTGCACCACCTGCCACTGCGTGAGACACTAGACAAAGTGCGCGAAATGCTCAGACCGGCAGGAGAACTCGCCGTCGTCGGTCTGTCGGCCAACAAGACCATCGGCGACTGGGCGTGGGCGGCCCTGTGCACACCGGTGGCGCGCGCCGGGTCGTTGCTGCATCGGGAGACACGCGACATCGGCGTGGCCGTCGCCGATCCCCGGGAAAGTCTGCACGAAATCCGCCGCGTAACCGCGGACGTGCTACCGGGAGCGGTCATTCGGCGGGGCCTGTACCACCGATACCGCCTACTGTGGCGAAACCGCTGAGCCGGTGAAACGCTCACGCTCACGGCGGCGGGCCCGCGAAGCGCGCAGGTTCGCCGCGTTGCCACACGTCTTGACGTCGTGCCACACCCCGCTGTTGTTCTTGGAGCGGTCGTAGAACGTCGACCCGCACCGGTGGTTGTGGCATTGCTTGATACGCCGCCAGGTATCGGCCTGCTGACTGAGCAGAATCTCGGCCCACAGCGCCGCGGCGAGCCAGCGCCAGCCGGTGCCGCTGGGCTCCAGCCGCACCTCACCGGCGTCGGTGACTACGAGAGCGGCGGGGACGGCGCTTCGGCCACTGGGTGCCTCGCCGGCCACCAGTGCATCGATCCTGGCCCTCAAGGTGCGCAGCTTGGCCAGGTCCGCGGCGTCCAGTGTGGGCACCGGCACATCGATGCCGCGGGCGGCCGACCAGGCGTGCACCGCATCCGCTACCCATTCGTCCGCGAGCGCGGTGTCCGCAAGTAGGTCCGGGCCGTACGCCCCGATTCCCCTCGTGTTGAGGAAGTCCTGAACCAGGCCCAGGCCTCCCGGTGCCGCGGTGATGCCGTACCGCTGTGACGCAGACCATGAAATAGACATACCTAAAACATACTTGACTATGTCGACGCCGGCAACTACGGTGACAGAATCAAAATCGATATACCTACGTCAAGGAGTGCGGGTCATGGTCAACGTCAAGGGGTCGACGGTCGTGGTCACCGGCGGACAGCGCGGGCTCGGCAAGACCGTCGTGGACGAGTTGTTGCGGCGGGGGGCGGCGAAGGTGTACGCCACGGCGCGGGCGCCCAAGCCGAGCGCGGATCCGCGGGTGGTCAGTGTCGAGTTGGACGTCACCAAGCCGGAGTCGGTTGCGGCCCTGGCCGTTTCGGCTCCGGATGCCGAGATCGTGATCAACAACGCGGGTGTCCTGGGCGCGCGGAAGCTGCTCGAGAGCGACATCGAGGAAGTGCGCGCGGTGTTCGAGACGAACTACTTCGGCGCGCTGCGTGTCGCGAAGGCGTTCGCGCCGATCCTGGCCGGCAACGGCGGCGGGGCCCTGGTCGACATCGCCTCGATCTTGTCCTGGATGCCCGGCTCGGGTGGGTACGGGGACTCCAAGGCGGCGCTGTGGTCGGCGACGAATTCGTTGCGGATCGAACTTGAGAAGCAGGGCACCCTGGTCGCCGCCGCGCACCTCAGCTTCACCGACACCGAGATGACCGCCGGGTTCGACGCCCCCAAGAACGACCCGCGCGAGGTGGCGCGCTCGATCGTCGACGGTATCGAACACGACGACACCGAGGTGTTGGCAGACGACGACACCCGCTACGTCAAGGCGACGCTGTCCGGGCCGGTCGAGGCGCTGCCGCGGATGCCGTGAGCATGTGGGTCTGCCCGAAGGCAGATCCCCGTCTTAAGACGGTGGGTCAATCAGGCCCTTGCGGATGGCCTCGCCCAAAAATGGGCTTGCTGCACTTCGGGCAGACCACCGGGGTGACCCGGCATCACCACGGTCGCACGCGCCGCCCGGCGTTTCGACGGGCGAAGGTCCCGGATGCATCGGCCGAAGGTCACATTCACGCCGTGCCCCGCTGACGGTCCGCGTGTTTGGATAGCGACATGCCCGACATGGAAATCGAAGGCGTCGTGAGCGCCACACGCGTCATCGCGGCCAACGCCGCGCGAATTTTCGAACTGATCGCCGATCCCGCCCGCCAGCCGAGCTGGGATGGGAACAGCAATCTCGCCTCGGCCGCCCCGGGTCAGCGGGTCCGTGCGGTCGGCGACGTGTTCAAGACGACGCTGACGAACGGCGCCGTGCGGGAGAACCACGTCGTGGAATTCGTCGAGGGCAGCAAAATCGCTTGGTGCCCAGCCGAACCCAGGAAGCAGCCGCCCGGTCACCTCTGGCGTTGGGAGCTCAGCCCGGTGAACGCCGAGCTCACCACGGTGACGCACACCTACGATTGGACGGCACTGGCCGACCCGACCCGCCTCGAGCGCGCCCGCGCGACGACGCCGGACATGCTGCGCGAGTCCATGGACCGGCTTGCCGTGGTCGCGCAATCCCCCGACGCGTGAGGTAACGCGAAAGCGCGCCGGACTCAGCCGTTCTTGCCGCGCACCCACTGAACCGTGCCGAGGTTTTTCACCCGCACGCTGACGAACCCGCGGTCTTCCAGAATGTCGGCGATCTCGTCGTCGTCGAAGACATGCGCCCCCATGTTCGGCAGCCTCTGGAAGAGCCGGGCGGCCGGACCGACGGTGGGAACCATGACGGCGAGCCTCCCGCCCGGTCGCAGCACCCGCGCCATCTCGGCAAGGGCCGCCGCCGGATCCGGAACAAGTTGCAACACTGCCGTCGAGATGACCGCGTCAACCGTGTCGTCGCGCAGCGGAAGTCGTTGTGCGTCAGCCTTGATGAAGCCGACGTGTGGCCCCCCTTCGTTGCGAACGGCGCGGGCGAGCATGGCCTCGGAGATGTCGATCCCCAGGGCCAGTCCGTCCGGACCGGCCGCGCGTGCCAGGGAGGCGGTGACGTTGCCAGGTCCTGAGCCGACGTCCAGCGCGATGCCGCCCGGCGGGATGTTCAACCACTCGAGGGGCGTCTGCCACGCGGCGATCAGCCGCCGCGACAGGGCCTGAGCGTTGTCGTAGAGCATCGACCCGATCGGTGACGCCCACGCGGCCTGGATCGGCCCGGTGTTTTTCGCGACGCGTTCGTCCTCGTCGGATCCGCCGCCGAGCAGATCGAGATAGCCCTTGCTCACGTCGGGATCCGCCGGCGGATCCGCGAGTAGATCGAGCGCTCGCCGCAACGCGGGAGGCAGCGAGACGTGCACGTCAGTCATGCCTACTCCTTTGACCAAAAACCAAGCTGTGCGCCGAAACTCGCGCGGAAATCCGGGAGCCCGAGTCCGTTGTGCCCGATGGCAGCTTACGCCGAGCCGCGGCGGCTCACCGTCGGACGATCGCGTGCTCGCGCACCAGGGAGTACAGCCGCCAGTGGCCCGGCACGCCCTTGAGCGCCGTCTCGCCGCGGTCGCCGAAGCGGTGTCGCGACCCGGTGACGATGTCGCGCAGCGTGGAGGACACCAGCACTTCGCTGGGGCCGGCGAGTGCGGCCACCCGCGCGCCGATGTGGACGGCCATGCCGGCGACGTCTGTGCCGCGCACCTCCACTTCGCCCGCGTGAATGCCCACCCGCACCTCGATGCCCAGCACGCGGACCGCGTCGACGATGGCGTCGGCGCAGGCGATCGCGGCGCTCGGGCTGCTGAATGTGGCGACGAATCCGTCGCCGGCCGTGTTGACTTCGCGCCCGGCGAACCGCTGCAGCTCGTGGCGCACCAGGGTGTCGTGATTGTCGAGCAGGTCGCGCCAGCGGTGGTCGCCGAGCAGGGCGGCGCGCTCGGTGGAGCCGACGATGTCGGTGAAGACGATCGTGGTGAGCAGGCGCTCGGTATCGGAGCCGCCGCGCACGCCGGTGATGAACTCCTCGATCTCGTCGAGGAGGGGCGCGGTATCGCCCACCCAGTACAGGGTGTCCTCGCCCGAGCACTCGACGAGCCGTGCCCCGGGAATGTGCTCGGCGAGATACCGCGCGTGCGCGACGGGGCTGAAGCCGGGATTGTCGCGATGCAGGATCAGCGTCGGCACGGCGACGCGGGGCAGCCGGTCGCGAACGTCGCCTTCCCTGACCTTGTTGATGAACGCGCGGGCCATGCTGGGCGACGCGGCGCGGTTTCCGGCCATGTCCCACCACGCACGAAACGCGTCGTCGCCCGCCGCGGAGGGCGCGATGATGCCGAGCATGTCGAAACCCTGGTCGACGGCGTCCGGCTCCATCCCGACCGTCGTGAAGCGGTCGGCATCGTCGAGGTCACTCCCGATGGGGTAATCGGGACCCCGCAGGGTGCGGGCCGCGCCGTTGGCAATGACGAGGCTGTTCACCCGGTCGGAATGGTCGGCCGCGAGCACGACGCCGGCCAACGACGTGAAACCCGGGGCGAAAACGGTCGCACGCTCGCATCCCACCGCGTTCATGACCGCGATCGCGTCCTGTGCCCAGGACTCCGGGCCGAGCATGTCCAGGGACGGCACCCGCGAGGACAGGCCGATGCCGCGCTGGTCGAACCGAATCACCCGGCAAAACGATGCGAGCCGGCGGTGAAAGCGGTACATCGACGGCTCGAGGTCGACGCAGTCGATTGGGATTAACGGGCCCGGCAGCACGAGCAGGTCGATCGGGCCATCGCCGAAGACCTGATAGGCGATGTCGATCTCGCCGCAACTTGCGTACCGGGTCCGCGGAGCCGCAGAACTCCCAGCCACGCATCCAGGCTAGTGCAGGTCACCGACAAGCAGGAACGGGTCAACCGCGGATGATCGGCACCAGATAGCGGGCGGCGTACTCGCGGACGGCCGTGGGGTCGGACGTGTCGAGCCGGTCGGTGGGAAACACGATGATGCCCAGGGCGACGCGAAGCAGGATGTCGGCGATGTTGGTCAGGTCGCGCTCGGGCATGTCGGCCCCGCACCGACGCAGGGTGTGCGCGATCCCGTCGGCGAACTGATTGATGGGGAAGGCATGCGAGCGGGAGAACATCCCCAACAGCTCCGGTTCGCTGTCCGCGATCCGGGAGTACAGCGGAGAATCGTGGACCAGGCGCACCCCGAGGGCGAACGCCTCGATCACGGCCTGCTGCGGGTCGCAGCCCGTCGCGGCCCGGTCCAGTGTGGTGAAGAACGATTCGGCCTCACGCCGCACCACGTGCCCGAACAGGTCGTCCTTAGTGGGGAAGCGCCGGTAGATGGTGCTCCGACTGACCCCGGCACGCGCGGCGATGTCCTCGATGTTGGCCCGGCGCACGCCGTAGGTCTCGAACACGGTGCGCGCGGTGTCCAGGATGGTGCGGTCGAGGTCGGTCTGTTCGCCGAGATTGCTGGCAAGGCTGTGGTTCTGCACGGATTACGCCCCTCACGGCAGTCTCGGCGCGACAACGCTCGTTTGACACAAAGATACGCATTTGTTTCACTGCTTCACAACGGGGTGTGCGCGTTTGGGGGCGAGGAGATTCGGATGACAGCGCAGTGGGCCGGCCAGGATTTCGACACCGGTGTTCGGGAGGCGCTGCCCATGCCGGTCGACGGGCCGGACGACTTCGCGCGGCTGGGTCCCGAGTCTTTGATCTGGAAGTTCTACGGGGACAACCGCACCCAGTTCTTCGGGTTCCAACGCACCGCCGGGGTCGAGAACTGCATCGAGCAGCTCGCCCAGGGCGTGCTCGACCACTCGGTCGTCTTCAGCGACACGTTGGGCCGGGCCAAGCGGACCGCGCCGCCGCTGATGAAGACCGTCTACTCCGATCAACCGCGCGAGTGGGGCCGCAAGGTCCGGGACTTTCACAAGTCGATCAAGGGCACCATCAGTGACGGCTCGAGGTATCACGCGCTGAATCCGGAGCTCTTCTACTGGGCGCACGCCAGCTTCGTCGATCAGGTCATCTACAACACCGACACGTTCATCCGCCGGCTGTCCCGTGCGGAGAAGGAGCAGATCTTCGACGAGGGCAGGGTCTGGTACGCCCTCTACGGGGTCAGCGACCGCGGCCAGCCGCAGACCTACGACGAGTTCCTCGCCTACTGGGACGAGATGCTCGAGCGGTTCGTCCCGCATAAGACCGTCCTGTACGGCACCGGCTACATCAGGAAGGGCATTCCGGGCCCGCGCTGGATGCCCAAGCCGATCTGGCGGGTGTTGTCCGCGCCGCTCAACGCCTACACCCGGCTGGTCTTGGTCGGGACCATGCCGCCGCAGATGCGCGAAGTATGCCAGTTGGAGTGGAACCCGAAGAAGGAGAAGCGTTTTCAGCGCTTCGCCGCCGCCATGCGGGCGCTCAATCCACTGATCAACCGGCTGCCCGTGGGGGCGATCTACACTCCGTGGGCGGCCAGGGCGTGGCGGCGCTCGGGCGTCGATCCGCGCCGGCTACACAACCGCGCGGCTTAGCAGCGGCGTTCGGCGGCGGTGATGCCGCCTTTGAGGAGCTCGTCGATGACTTTCTTGAACACCGGCAGCATCAGCCGGTCAACACCGGGGATCTTCAGCGTCGACCGTAGATGCCAGCTGACCTCGGTCCCCATGCCGGCCTCGCGCAGCTGGATCGTGCCGATGTGATTGCGGGTCGGTGCGCCTGAGATCATCTTGTACGCGTAGCGGGTGGGTCGCTCATACTCGATGACCTCCTCGACGAACGGCGGACCGATCGCCACCAGACGTCTGATCGCGCCGACACCGTTTGGTGCCGGGGTTCCCTCGCGATCGAGCGTGCTGCGCCGGATTGCCCACACGTAGTCCGCGATCCCGCGGTGGTCGGTCATGGCGTCGAACACGGTCTCGATCGGCGCCGTCGAGGCCCGGGTGAGGGTGAACTCGATCATTCGCGCTCCATGCTGTCGATACGCCCTGGCGGCATCCGGTTGTTCATCATCATCATCATCCGTCCCCTTTCGCTGCAGAGAACATAGCCCTGTGGCCGACAGCTCATCGAGGCCGCATAATGCCAACGCTATGTGAGGTTCTCGGGTATCAGCCGACTCGACGGCTACCGAGATGAACCCCATGCATGCCCGGCCGCGAAAGTTAACAACGGGTACACGGCGCCGAAATTCCATGCGAAGTAAGCCAATACGGCGACGGGCGCTTGGCGAGCGGGTGAGGATGGGCCAGGATCTCTTGATATGGCCGATATCGACTTCTCGTTGTTGGACGTTCCGAGATCGGAACCGGTCGACGATCCCGAGGCCTATCTGCGCGCGGCGATCGCCTGGCACTTCGGTGAAGACACCGGTTCGGCGTTCTGGTTGCGGACCGCCGCGACGCTGGACTTCGACCCGATGGCCGACGTCAACACCTTCGCCGATCTGAAAATGTTTCCCAACCTCGTCAACGAATTGCGCGGCGTGCCGGTGGAGGACCTCATCCCGCGCGGCTACGGAACGCCGCCCCCGGTGCCCCAGATATTCGAGTCCGGCGGCACCACCGGTGCCCCGAAACGGACTGTGCAGCTGCCGGATTGGGTCGCGCAGGTGGTGCAATGGCAGACCCAGGACTTCGCCGCCGGCGGGTTTCGCCGCGGCGAAGGCTTCCTGTGCCTCATGCCCAGCGGACCGCACGGGGTGGGATATTTCTCGCGGCTGGTCTCCGAGCGGCTCGGCGCGACGTTCCACGCGATCGACATCGATCCCCGATGGGTGAAGAAGATCGCCGCCCGCGGCGCCGCCTCCGAAGTCGTCGCCTATGTCGACCACGTCGTCGAGCAGGCCGTGTTCGTGCTGGGGACGCAGAACGTCGCGAACCTGCACACCACCCCGCCGCTGCTCGAGGCCCTGGCCCGGGACGATCGGCTGGTCGACCTGCTGAACGACAAGATCCGCTACCTGTTGCTCAGTGGCGCGCACGTGGACGCCGACACCCTCGACCTGCTCCGCGGCATCTTCCCGGAAACGACGATCACCATGGCCTTCGGCAGCACGATGGTGCTATCCCAGGCGGTCACCCGAACGGCCGACGGCGACGTGTTCGTATTCGACCCTCGCGCACCGTACGTCGTGTTCTGGGTGGTCGATCCCGACACCGGAGAACGGGTGCCCTACGGCCAGGCCGGTCAGGTGGTGATGAACCACATCAGCAAGGGCATGTTCATCCCGAACAACTTGGAGCGCGATCTGGCGGTCCGGATGCCCGGTCCGGCGGGCGAGCTCAGCGACTCGGTCAGCGAGGTGCGGCCGGTGGACACCTTCGAGGGCGAGGCCGTCATCGAAGGCGTGTACTGAACGTGACCGACGAACGTACCGGCACCGCAACCGATTTGGCGGCGATCGATGCACTCGGCCCCGACGGGGAGTACCGGACCCGCCGTCGGGAGGTCATCTTCAGCACCGCCGGCGCCGCGGTCGCCGAGTTGAGCCTCGTGCCGCCGCTGTATGTTTCGCGGACCTTGGCCGCGCAACGCAAGGTGGCGCCGCTGCCGGTCGAGCAGCGCGCGGCGGCGCTGTCGCAAGCCGCCGGCATCTTCGCCGACGGGGTCGTCGCCGGCCTCGACTTCGAGGCGTACGTCCGGCTGGCCAGCCGGATCTCGGGGTTGCCCATCGCGGTGACCCGCGCCGGGGCGCGCAGCGTCGCCGACGCCGTCAGCGGCGCATTCGACGCGGTCGGCCCGGCCCGGCCGGTGGGCGCGGCACTCGATCGGCGCGAGGAATGCGCCAGGCGCGGTGGCGCGGTGTGGGTGCGGCGGGGGGAGGTCTTCGCCGTGCACGCGGCCGGAAACGGCCCGGGCGTGCACGGCCTGTGGCCGCAGGCACTGGCGCTCGGCTACCGGGTCGCGGTGCGCCCGTCCCGCCGCGAGCCGCTGACGGCGCACCGGTTGGTAACCGCCTTGCGGCGGGCGGGTTTTCGCCCGGAGGACGCCGTCTACCTGCCCACCGACCATGCCGGCGCCGACGAGATCATCCGCTCGGCCGACCTCGCCATGGTGTACGGCGGCCAGCAGGTCGTCGACAAGTACGCCGAGGACCCGGCGGTCATCGTGAACGGCCCGGGGCGCAGCAAGATCCTCATCACCGCCGACCACGACTGGCGCGATCACGTCGATGTGATCGTCGACTCGATCGCCAACCTCGGGGGCATGGCCTGCGTCAACACCACCGCCGTGCTCTACCAGGGTGACCCCGGCCCGCTGGCGCGTGCGATCGCGCGGCGGCTGGCGGCCATCGAGCCGCTGCCCACCGACGACGAGCGTGCGCTGCTGCCCACCCAGCCCCTCGATCAGGCTCGGGCGCTGGCGGATTACCTGGCGGCCAAGGCCAGCGGATCGACGCCGCTGCTGGGCGCCGATCAGGTGGTCGCCGACCTCGGCGACGGCTACGCGGCGCTGCGTCCGGCCGTACACCTGCTGCCCGCGCCCGCGGCGGACGCGCTCAACGTCGAGCTGCCCTTTCCCTGCGTATGGGTATCGCCATGGTCGCCCGGTGCGGGCGTGGACCCGTTGCGGCATTCGTTGGTCGTGACCGCGATGACCGATGACGAGCGCCTGATCGACGATCTGCTCGCCGAACCGACGATCGCCAACGTGTATGCCGGGCCCCACCCGACGTGGCACGCGGCGCCGGGCATCCCGCACGGGTTCCTGGCGGACGCCCTGATGCGCAACAAGGGCTTTATCCAGTACGGCGGCTGACGCCCACCTCAAGCCCGGCCGGCGGCGGGCACCAGAACCCGCGCCGGCCGGCTTGTCCGTCGAGCGACGAACTCAACAGCTGATCGCTCAGCTTCCGAAGCCACCCCTGCCGCTCGCGACCGTCGAGGCTCCAGCGGTTCCCGCGTCGAGGTGGCTGGAGGCGAAGGCGACGCCTTTGTCGATCATGGCGCCGTCGTCGGCGTAGGT
>NZ_LZII01000085.1:0-194023 GCF_001667425.1 Mycobacterium sp. 852002-51613_SCH5001154
ACAAGGCCGAGTTGATCAAGGCCGCGATCGCGGCGCGCACCGATGTCGCATTGCCTCGGCTGCGGGCCGTCGCCGCGCGGGCCGACGGCGCGGTCGATCGCCTGGCAGCGGTGTTGGACGAGTCGAGCAGGTTGATGCGCGAGTACCCCCATCTGGCCGCCTTCGATCGGGCCATTCGCAGTGAAAGCAGCGAGCATCCGGCCAGCGGCCGGCCACGGTACGCCGGGCTGAAAGCGTTGCGCGACACGATAACTGAGATCATCAGCGACGCCCGGGCACAGGGCGCGCTGCCTCCCGACACCCGCCCGGACGCGGCTGCCGATGCGATTCACGCACTGGCGCGGGGTCTCATGGAGCGGGCCGCCACTCTGGCTCCGGACGCGTACGCGGCTGCACTGGAATCGGCCAAGGACTTGATCGGCGGAACGCTCTTCGCGCGCCCGGACGACGCACGACGATGAAGTTACTCACCGCGCTGCGGCTCAACATGACCAATGTCGCCGATCCCACAGCGCGCCAGGCGGATCGCTACCGGACTGCGCTGGACATGGCGGAGTTCGCCGATCGCCGCGGCTTCACGGCCGTGAGCGCAGAAGAACATCACCTGGCGGCCACGAGTTGGCTTCCGTCGCCGTTGATTTTGGCCGCCGCGGTAGCGGGTCGCACACGCAGCGTACGCATCAGCGTCAACGCGTTGATCGTCCCGCTCTACGATCCGATTCGGCTGGCCGAGGACATCGCCGTGCTGGACAACCTCACCCAGGGCCGCTTCAGTTTCGTGGCCGGCATGGGTTACCGGCCCGAGGAGTATCGCGCCGTCGGCAAGGACTGGCCCAAGCGGGCGACCCTGATGGACCACTGCCTGACGGTGCTGCTCAGGGCGTGGAGCGATCAACCCTTCGAACACGAAGGCGCGCTCATCAACGTCACGCCGAAGCCGTTTACCCGCCCGCATCCGATCCTTTTCGTTGGCGGTATGACGGCCGCGGCGGCCCGGCGCGCGGCCCGCTTCGGGCTTCCGTTTTCACCGCCGATGGCCATGCCCGAGGTCGAGGCGGTGTATCTGCAGGAGTTGCGCAACCGCGGAAACGAGGGTTTCGTCTACCGCCCCGAGAACGGCAGCACCGTCACCCTGCTGCACGCCGATCCTGACGAAGCGTGGTCGCGTTACGGCGACTTCATCCTGTCGTCGGAAGCGGTCGAATACAGCGCTTGGAAGCGGGCCGGCGTCCCGCGGCCCAACGAAACCGAGCCGGCCTCGATCCGGGACCTGCGCCGCCTCAACCATGTCGAGATCCTGACCCCGACACAGTTGATCGATCAGATCCACGGTGGCCGAAGAGAAGTCGTGATTAACCCGCTCATCGGCGGCCTTCCTATCGACGCGGGCTGGTCCAGCCTGCACCTAATGGCCGACGAGGTTCTGCCCCATGTGTGACCTGCCCCGCGACAGCGCGTCACCCAGGCTCCACACCGCGACGCCGATCAGCACCAGATCCTTCAGCAGGAACTGGCCCGGCAGCGCAGACAGCACGGGAAGACCACCGGCATGCGTCGAAACCACGCCCGGCGTGGTGAAGAGGAAGCTCAGCGTTCCCATGAACAGCACCACCGCCAGCGCGCTGCCGACCGCCGATACCCGCGGCCACACCGGCCGAAGCGCGATGAGAAGGGCGGCAACGATTTCCATCGTTCCCAGCCCGCGCGCGACGGTGGCAACACTGAAAACCTCGTAGATCCAGCTCATCAGCGGGCTGTGCTCGATGAGCACGCGGGATTCCATCCTTACGTACTTCCCGAACCCGATCCAGGCCAGCACGATGACCAGTCCGTATCGGCTGATGAGCTGTCCCGACCGGGTAAGCGTTTGCGCCAACGGGTTTGAGCCGGAGCGGATTACGACGCGGCTTTCGTCCACCAAATGAGCACGAATTCGCGACGCCCTGGGTTCACTTGAGGCCGCTCAGGGCAGCGACGATGTCGGCGACCTCGGTGCGGGTGGTGTAGTCGGGGTGGACGTCGATCCAGCGAATGGTCCCGGCGTGGTCGACGATGGCCACGGTCGGCATTGGCAGTCCGATCGTTCCATCGGCGTTGACTTCGGCCAGCTCGAGACCGAGGTTGCGTTGCGCCGCCCTGGTGCCCTCGCTGGGAGCGGTGAGTACACCCAACCCGGCCGCGACCTGATTGCCGGGATCGGACAACACGGTGAAACTCAACTCGTTGATCTCCTGCGTCGACAGTGAACCGTCAGGCTTTTGCGGGCTGATCGCCACCAGCGCGACGTTACGGCGCGCCAGCTGCGGGACCAGTTGCTCCTGATACGCACGCAGCGTCAGGTTGCAGTACGGGCACCACGCACCGCGGTATAGCACGACCACTGCACTGCGTCCCCCGACACTCTGGGCAAGGGTGGTGGGCACGCCGCGCACATCCAATAGCTGCCCATCCGGCATCGGGTCGCCAGGAGCGGCGACGCCGACCGGTGTACCGCCGGCCCGTAGCTGCGCCTGCTCGGCGCTGAAGGTGCTGAGAACGTCCTCAGGCAACTGGCTTGCCATTCCCTGCTGAAATTGCGCGACCCGGTTGGCAATCGTGGTCTCGTTGGTGTCGGCGGTGCTGGTCATGAGTTCATTGCCCTTCACATGCGTGCCGGCTTGGCGCACAACGGCTTCCGGCATCGATTAGTAGACGATGGCGTTCAGCCTGCTCGACCGAAAATGGAGTGTCAACTCCAAAAAGAGTAGTTTGTGGGGGTTACTCCACGGAAGGAGGCTTATGGCTCCGGTCCCCTACGAGAAGCTGACCGCGAAGGGCCGCGCAACCCGCGAGCGCATCGTGGCCGCCGCTTCCGAATTGATGCTGCAGCGCGGCGTCGCGCGGACAACCATCGAGGACATTCAGGAGGCCGCGGTCGTCAGCACCTCGCAGATGTATCACTACTTCGCCGACAAGAGCGATCTCGTGGCCGCCGTCATTGACTTTCAGACCGATCATGTGCTCGGCGTGCAGCACCTGGGTCTCGACCGCATCGACAGCGTCGAGGACTTGTACCGCTGGCGCGGCATCATGGTGGACCTGGTGCGCAGCATGGGCTGTGCGGGCGGTTGCCCGATCGGCTCAATGGCCAACGAGCTGTCCGAGTCGGACCCTATCGCGCGGGCCCAGCTTGCACGGTCATTTGCCCAGTGGGAGAACATGATCCACGACAGCCTGGTAGCGATTGCCGCGCGCGGCGAGTTGGCCGACGGGACGGACATCGAGCGCGTCGCGCTGGCGATGCTCGCCGGCATCCAGGGCGGGTTACTGCTCAGCCAGGTCCGTCGCGACACCGCGCCGTTGGAGGCCGCGGTCGACACCATGATCGAACACCTGCGACGCCTAGGCATGGGGTGACGCGCCGGAGACCCGGTTAGCGCGTGGCGTAACGATCGCGCAACTGGGCCAGCGTCGCTTCGATTCCTGCGGCGTTGCCTTTGCACGCCCCGATCCGCTCGTAGTACTTCAACGCGTTCTTGACCGCACCGGCGTCCCGATAATCGAACGTCTCCGTGACCCGGGTTCGGGTCGGCGAGAGCGTCTCGAATTGCCACCGCCAGCGGTGCCCCACCGGGTGACGCCATTCGACCAGTTCGTTCGGTTTCAGGGCCGTCACCGTGCTGGTGATGCGGTACGGCAGGCCATACATCTTCATCTTGGTCGAAAACTTCGACCCCACAGTCAATTCCGCGGGCACGCTGATGTTGTCACGCACGGTGCCCGACCCATCCAGTTCGCTGTGTCGTCGGGGATCGGCGGCCATCGCGTAAAGTTCGGCGGCCGGCGCGGCCACTTCGACCGACCGGCTTACCTGCCGCGGGCCCGCGTCTACAACGGTGACGGTCATGATCTTTCCTTTCGGCTGTCCGGCAGCGTCAGGTCGACGCTACGCTCGCCGAGTCGAACTCAGAACAGCAGACATCCCGCCGCGGGTGGCCGCGACAGGAAGCCAGCGTCGGGAGGAGCCGAAAGTAGCAATGAGTCAATCCATTTCGGGAAAGGTAGCCCTGATCACCGGCGCCGCGCGGGGGCAGGGCCGGGCGCACGCCGTGCGCCTGGCCGCCGAGGGTGCCGACATCATCGCGGTTGACATCGCCGGGCCGCTGCCGCCAAGCGTTCCGTATGACTCGCCGACACCCGTGGATCTGGCCGAGACGGCACGACTGGTGAGCGCCAACGACAAACGGGTCGTCACCGCGGCCGTCGACATCCGGGACCTCGAGGCGCTCAAGGGTGCAGTCGACGCGGCGGTGGCCGAACTCGGCCGCCTCGACATCATCGTCGCCAACGCCGGGATCTGCAGTCCCGCTCCGTGGGATCAGATCACCGCGGAAGCGTTCCGCGACACCATCGACACGAACGTGACCGGCACCTGGAACACGGTGATGGCCGGCGCTCAGCACATCATCGACGGCGGGCGCGGTGGGTCGATCATCCTCATCGGGTCGGCCGCCGGCATCAACATGCAGTCGTTCATGATCCACTACACGGCGAGCAAGCACGCGGTCGTCGGGATGGCTCGCGCGTTCGCCGCCGAGCTCGGCCGGCACAACATCCGCGTCAACAGCCTCAACCCCGGAGCGGTCTCGACACCGATGGGTACCGGCCGCATGCGTGAAGCGCTGCAGGCCGCCGCCGACACCTACCCGCACTTGCGGGGCCTGCACAAGCCGCTGCTGCCCGAGGGGATCGCCCAGCCGGAGGACATCGCCGACGCCGTCGCCTGGCTTGTTTCCGACCAGTCCCGGTTGGTCACGGCGACCCAGCTTTCGGTCGATATCGGCGTCGGCTACGTCTGATGCCCGGCGTGGGCCGATCCCGAACGCTGGCTTGGGGCTTCCACCAGGCAGAATGGAAGAGTCCTCGTTGCCTCCCGGGTTGCTCCGCCGGCGCCCCCTTGCGCCAACGGCTCGGCGTGGGAATACCTCGGCGGCACGCGGACGTTGCGGGTGGAGATACCCCGGCGGGGTATCAGGAAAGGAATGTCATGACCACGAGCGAATACCGGGTCGACGGGATGAGCTGTGGCCACTGCGAGGCGGCCGTCAAGGATGAGGTCGGCCGCCTCCCGGGCGTGGAGCGCGTGGACGTCAGCGCCGACACGGGCAGGCTGGTGGTCACGAGTTCTGTTCCCATCGACGCGGCCGCGGTCCTCGGCGCGGTGGACGAGGCCGGCTACCGGGCCGTCCTGGTGGCATGAGCGCGGCGCCGATGAGCCAGATCGAGCTGAAGATCGCGGGGATGACGTGCGCGTCCTGCGCCGCCCGGATCGAGAAGAAGCTCAACCGGCTCGACGGCGTGGTAGCCACCGTCAACTACGCCACGGAAAGGGCCGCGCTCACGATCCCCTCGGGATACGACCCGCGATTGCTGATCGCGGCCGTCGAACAGGCCGGTTACACCGCCGCGCTGCCGCCCCGGCGGGAAACCTCCGTTACGGCCGACGACCCCGAGCTGAGCGCGCTGCGCACCCGGCTGATCACCGCGGCCGTGCTCGCCGGCCCGGTGATCGCCATGGCGATGGTTCCGGCCTTGCAGTTCCGCTATTGGCAGTGGGCATCGCTGGTCCTGGCCGCACCGGTCGTCGTATGGGGAGGCCGTCCCTTCCACACCGCCGCCTGGGCCAACCTCAAACGCGGCGCCGCCACCATGGACACGCTCGTCTCGATCGGCACGCTGGCGGCGTTCCTGTGGTCGTTGTATGCGCTGTTCTTCGGTACGGCCGGCGAACCGGGCATGCGCGACGCTTTCGAGCTGACCGTCCACCCCTCCGACGGCGCCGGCAACATCTACCTGGAAGTCGCCGCGGGTGTGACCCTGTTCGTGCTGGCCGGGCGGTACTTCGAGAAGCGTTCGAAGCGGACGGCGGGCGCCGCGCTGCGCGCCCTGCTGGAGCTCGGCGCCAAGGAGGTCGCGGTGCTGCGGGACACCGGCGAAACCCGCATCCCCGTGGACCGCCTCGCGGTCGGGGACGACTTCGTGGTCCGGCCCGGGGAGAAGGTCGCCACCGACGGCATCGTGGTCTCGGGTTCTTCGGCCGTGGACGCCTCGATGCTCACCGGCGAATCCGTCCCCGTCGAGGTCGGCGAGGGCGACACCGTCACCGGCGCCACCGTCAACGTCGGCGGGCGCCTCGTCGTGCGCGCCACCCGGGTCGGTGACGACACCCAGCTCGCGCACATGGCCAAGCTGGTCGAGGAGGCCCAATCGGGCAAGGCCGAGGTGCAGCGGCTCGCCGACCGCATCTCCGGCGTGTTCGTCCCCGTGGTGATCGGCATCGCCCTGGCGACGCTCGGCGCGTGGGTCGCGCTGGGCTTCCCGCTCACCGCGGCCCTGACCGCGGCCGTCGCGGTGCTGATCATCGCCTGCCCGTGCGCGCTGGGGCTGGCAACCCCGACCGCCCTCCTGGTCGGCACCGGCCGCGCGGCTCAGCTCGGCGTGCTGATCAAGGGGCCCGAAGTCCTGGAGTCGACGCGCAACGTGGACACGATCGTGCTCGACAAAACCGGCACCGTCACCACCGGAAAGATGACCCTCGTCGACGTGATCAGCGGGCCCGGGACCGACCGCCAAACGCTGCTGCGCTACGCCGGCGCGCTCGAGGATGCGTCCGAACATCCCATCGCGCGGGCCATCGCGCAGGCCGCGAAAGCCGAGCTCGGTGCACTGCCCGCCGCCGAGCGCTTCGCCAGCCTCGAAGGGAACGGCGTGCGAGGAGACGTCGACGGCCGCACCGTCGTCATCGGGCGGGCGAACCTGCTGGCCGACAGCGGCCAGCCGCTGGACGCCGCGCTGTCGGCGGGCAAGGCCCGCGCCGAGGGCGAAGGCAAGACCGCGGTCGCCGTCGGCTGGGACGGCCGCGCCCGCGGGATCCTGGTGGTCGCCGACACCGTCAAACCGACCAGCGCCGAAGCGGTCCGGCAGTTCAAGCGGCTGGGCCTGACGCCGATCCTGCTGACCGGCGACAACGGGAGCGTCGCGGACCGGATCGCCGGCGAGGTCGGCATCACGCAGGTCATCTCCGAGACGATGCCGGCCGACAAGCTCGCCGCCATCCGGCGGCTGCAGTCCGAAGGGAAGGTCGTCGCGATGGTCGGTGACGGCGTCAACGACGCCGCCGCTCTGGCGACCGCCGATCTCGGGGTGGCGATGGGCACCGGCACCGACGTCGCGATCGAAGCCGCCGACCTCACGGTCACGCGCGGTGACCTACGCGCCGCGGTCGATGCGATTCGGCTGTC
Organism: Mycobacterium sp. 852002-51613_SCH5001154; assembly: GCF_001667425.1. NCBI lineage: Bacteria > Bacillati > Actinomycetota > Actinomycetes > Mycobacteriales > Mycobacteriaceae > Mycobacterium > Mycobacterium sp. 852002-51613_SCH5001154. The sequence continues at coordinate 7,281 of NZ_LZII01000085.1, forward strand.
CCGGCGCACGCTGAGCACCATCAAAACCAACCTGTTCTGGGCGTTCGGCTACAACATCGCCGCAATACCGCTCGCCGCGCTCGGCATGCTCAACCCGATGCTGGCGGGCGCCGCGATGGCCTTTTCCAGCGTTTTCGTGGTCGCCAACAGCCTGCGGCTGCGCTCGTTCAGCAGCGTCGCGGCCACCTAGACCACCCCGCCCACACGCCACGCTGGCAGGCGGACGGGTGGGGCTGGTGTGGGATAGTTGTTCCCGACCCCCCGCGTTCGAAAAGACCACGGGTCCGCCCCGCGCAGCGATCGACCCAGCAAAGGCAACGACCGTTGGACCAATTCTTCGGACGACTGTCCCTGCTGCACGGCTGGTTTCCGCCGACCGTGCAGGGGTTGACGCTGCTGCTGTTGATCATCGCGATCCAGTGGCGTGCGCCGCGCTGGCTCAAGCGGGTGCTGCCCGCGGCCCTGGTCGCGGCCGCCGCGGTGACCGCGCTCGCGTACTGGTACATCACGTCGCTCGGCGTGGCCGGGGACCCGGCGCCGACGACGCTGTGGCTGTGGATCGCGATGAGCGGCCTGGCCGCCGCGGTCTTCCTGGTGGGCTGGCGGGGCGCCCGCTGGTGGCGTCGCGGGGTCGCCGTGCTGTCCATACCGCTGAGCGCCTTGTGCGCGGGACTGGCATTGAACGGCTGGGTGGGTTACTTCCCGACGGCGCTTGCCGCGTGGAACCAACTGACCTCGGTGCCGTTGCCCGACCAGATCGACCGGCTCCGGGTCACCGAGATGCAGGTCGCCGGGACCAGGCCGACCAAGGGCGTGGTGGTGCCGGTGGACATCGACGACAACGCCTCCCACTTCCGGCACCGCCGAGAACTGGTCTATCTGCCGCCCGCATGGTTCAACAGCAATCCGCCACCCCGACTGCCGGCGGTCATGATGATCAGCTCCGCGTTCAACACCCCGGCCGACTGGCTGGGCCCGGGCGGCGCCTTCACCGCCATCGACAACTTCGCCGCCGCGCATCACGGCTTCTCCCCGGTGCTGGTGTTCGTCGATCCCACCGGGTCGTTCGACAACGACACCGAGTGCGTCAACGGCAGCCGGGGCAACGCCGCCGATCACCTATCCAAGGACATCGTGCCGTTCATGGTGTCGAACTTCGGCGTCAGCGCCGACCGGGCGAACTGGGGCGTCGCGGGATGGTCGATGGGCGGCACCTGCGCGGTTGACCTGGCCGTCATGCATCCGGAACTGTTCAGCGCGTTCGTGGACATCGCCGGCGACCGCAGCCCGAACGTCGGCCCCAGGGATCAGACGATCGCCAAGCTGTTCGGCGGCGACCGCACCGCCTGGGCCGCGTTCGACCCCCTGACCGTGATCGCGCGGCATGGTCGCTACACCGGTTTGTCGGGCTGGTTCGACGTCCCGGGATCCTCGGAGCCGCGCGACGTGGCGGCAGAGGCCAACCCCACCGGGAGCGCGCCCAGCACGGACCCGGCGGCCAATCCGGAGGGCCAGGACGCCGCCGCCAACGCGTTGTGCGCGGCGGCCAGCGCCAACGGCATCACCTGCGCCGTGGTCAGCCAGCCGGGCAAGCATGACTGGCCGTTTGCCGCCGGGGCGTTTGAGGCGGCGCTGCCCTGGCTGGCCTCGACGCTGGGCACACCCGCCGCCGAGCCGGTGCAGCTGCCCCAGCGCGGCGGCACGGAATCACACTGATCGCGAAATTCACAGCTGACCCTCCCGTAACGCATCCGACATATTGTTCCTGGTAGTGGTACGGTTCGCTGCTGATGGCTGGCGATTTCGTGTACGGCGAGCGACCCCTCCGGGGGTCGGCTCGAAGCGCGCAGCGGCGCAGCCAACACCGGGCCCAGTCCGGATCACCCCGTCCGACATTTGCGCCCGGCCTTCGCCTGCCCGCGATGAATCGCCGTCAGTTCCTCGGTTCGCTCGCCGCCTCAGTCGTCGCCGGAGTGGGCGCGGCCCGGCTCGTCGTCGACCCGCAGCCGCGAACGTTCGCCCAGGCGCCGGCCGCTTCCGGCGCGGCGACCTCGGGCCCGACCGCCCCGTCGGCTCTGTTGCCGCCGCCACCGCTGAGCGCCCGCATCCCGCTGCCCGGTGGGGGCGCGCTGATGAAGATCCCCGGCGAGGGTGACCTGCTCGCGCTGACTGTCGACGACGGCGTCAACAGCGAGGTGGTGCGCGCGTACACCCAGTTCGCCAAAGACACCGGCGTGCGTCTGACCTACTTCGTGAACGGCACCTACGACTCCTGGACCGAGAACAAGGAGATGCTGCGGCCCCTGGTCGACAGCGGACAGATCCAACTCGGCAACCACACCTGGTCACACCCGGACCTCACGACGCTGCCCAAAGATCAAGTCGCGCAACAGCTCAGCCGCAACGACGAATTCCTGAAGAAGACGTACGGCATCGGTGCGAAGCCGTACTGGCGGCCGCCGTACGCGAAGCGCAACGCCGTGGTCGACGCCGTGGCCGCCGACCTGGGCTATACCGTGCCGACGTTGTGGTCGGGGTCGCTGTCGGATTCGACGTTGATCACCGAGGAGTACATCGTGCAGATGGCCGATCAGTACTTCACGCCGCAGGCCATCGTCATCGGGCACCTCAATCACCTGCCCGTGACGCACGTCTACCCGCAGCTCGTCGACACCATCCGCGAGCGCAACCTGCGCACCGTCACACTCAACGACGTGTTCCTCAAAACGCCTTAGCCCCTTCAGCCCGCGGGCCGGATGTTCTGGTTGATCCGGAACACGTTGCCGGGATCGAATTGAGCCTTGACCTCGGTGAGCCGCTGGTAGTTCGGGCCGTAGGTCGCCCGGACCCGCTCCTGCCCCTCGTCCATCATGAAGTTCACGTAGGCACCGCCGGCCGAGTACGGATGGGTGGCGTCCCAGTAGTCAATAGCCCAGCGTTTCAACAACTCCGCGTTCGCCGGGTCCGGGTCCACCCCCGCGATCACTTGGGAGAAGTTGACGTCCCGGTAAGCCCACGCCGTGTCGGATTGGCCGACCTGATGGACCGCACCGTCGATCGGGTACAGGTGCATCGTGGAATGCCTGGTCGGCAGCTCCTGGGCGAAGCGGGCGTGGGCCGCAACGGCGCCGTCGGGCACCGTGCGGAAGAAGTCTCCGCGCCAATACCATTGCAGCCCTTTGGGATACAGGCCGTCGAAGGTGGACTGCAGCGCTGGGAAGGGAGCGGCGCCCAGCCCGTCGAAGGCCGGTTCCATCTGCCGGACCGGCGCGAACGCTTCCTCGGCGCCGGCGGGGTCGCCCGTGTAGCACCAGACCACGGCGCACGCCTTCTGCAGGTGGAACGCCTCGGGGAACGGTGCCGCCGGCGGGACCGTCATGGCCGCGAAGAATCCGTAGAGATCCCCGTCCTGCGCAGGCATGAAGTCCCGGTACCACGAGAGGATGTCGGCGGTGGCCGACGCGGGCCATGCCGTGGGACCGCAGATCACGGTGTGCACGAGGTGCAGCCGGAACGTGAATGACGTGACCACGCCGAAGTTTCCGCCGCCGCCGCGCAGCGCCCAGAACAGGTCGGGATGCTCGGATTCGGACGCCCGCACCACGCGGCCGTCGGCCAGCACCAGCTCCGCCTCGACCAGGTTGTCGATGGTCAGGCCGTACTTGCGGGACAGGTAGCCGTGGCCGCCGCCCACGGTCAGGCCCCCGACCCCGGTGGAAGAGATGATGCCCGACGGCGCCGCCAACCCGTATGCGTGCGTCGCGCCGTCCACTTGCGCCCACGTCGCCCCGCCTTCGACCCGGGCGGTGCGGCTGTCGGCGTCCACGTCGATCCGGTTCATCGGCGACAGGTCGATGACCAGTCCGCCGTCCACGGTGCCGAAGCCGGGGCCGTTGTGACCGCCCCCGCGCACGGCGACAACGAGGTTGCGGTCGCGCGCGAATTCCAGCGCGGTCGCGATATCCGCGGGCGAGCCGCAGCGCGCGATCACCGCCGGCCGCTTGTCGATCATGCCGTTGTGGACCGCCCGCGCCTCCTCGTACCGCGGGTCGTCGGGCAGGATCACCTGCGAGCCGAGCCTGGCGCGTAATTCATCGGTTGCGGTTGTGAGGCTCATGGCCACACCTCCTTGTTTGCTCGCCGGTCTTGATGCGGCGACGTTACGAGGCCGGCGAACCGCGCGTCATGACCACAACCGAGCATTTCCGAGGCATTCCACGATAGTCACATCTGACTATCGACCGACCAATACCGACGCGGCTACCTTGTTTGCATGGCGCAGTGGGTGCCGCCCCCGCTCCCGGCCGAACTGATCGCTCGCCGCCGGGGCCCGCTCGTGGGTCGCGATGCGGAACTGGCGGTGTTCGAGCAGGCCTGGGGGCGGGTCGAGCGGGGCAATCGCCAGGCGGTTTTCATCGGCGGCGAGCCCGGGGCCGGCAAGACGCGGCTGGCCGCGGAGGTGGCCGGCAAGCTATTCGACCACGGCGTCGCGGTGCTGGTGGGAAGTTCGACCGCCGACGAAGACGTGCCCTACGCGCCGTTCGCCGAAGCGCTCGACCGGCTGCTGATCGCCGGTCCGCCGGGTTCGATGGCGGAACCGTTGAGCGACGCGGGGCCGCAGCTGCGACGGCTCTCGCCGGAAGTGATTCGGCATTTGCCCGACGACGGCCCGGCCCCGGACGTCGGGTCGGCGCGGCAGGCCCTCTTCGACGCGTTGACCGGCTTCCTGCGCCGTCTGGCCGTCGATCGCCCGATCGCCCTGATCCTCGACGACCTGCACTGGGCGCAGCTCCCCACCCTCGCGCTGCTCGAGCACGTGCTGATCGGCTGCGCCGATGTGCGCGTTCTGGTGGTGGTCACGTTCCGCACGACCGAGCCCGACCGGTCCGACGACCTGGCCACCCGGCTGGCCGAGCTGCACCGATTCGACGGGGTGCGGCGCCTGGACCTGGCGGGCCTGGACACCGAGGCGATCGCCGAGTTCGTCGCACGAACCCAGCAGCTGGCCCCGGCCTCGGTGCGCACGGCCGCCGCGCTGCTGCGCGAGCGGACCGGCGGCAACCCGTTCTTCCTGACCGAACTGGTCAACGACCTCGAAATCCGCGGCGGGCTGGCCACTTTGGGCACGCAGCACACGGTCCCCGGGTCCATCGGAGACGCGATCGCCCGCCGCCTCGCCGGGCTGGGGACCGGCGTGCGCGCGGTCATCGAGCAGGCGGCGGTGCTGGGCCAGACGTTCGACCTGCCGGCGCTCATCTCGACCTGCGAGACGGAGGTCGGCGCGACGCTGGCGGCGATCGATTCGGCCGAGGCGGTCGGGCTGGTCCGCGCGGTGCACGACTCCGACGGCGAATTCGCGTTCGTGCACGCGCTGACCCGGGAATCGGTGCTCGGCGGGATGGCGGCATCGCGGCTGCGGATCATGCACGCGCGCGCCGCCGAGGCGCTGGAGGGACGTGCCGACCCATCGCTCGTTCCGCGTTTGGCCAACCACTTCCTGATGGCGCACGTGCTCGGCTACCACGAGCAGGCGTTGCGGTATGCGCGCCGGGCGGCCCGGATGGCCGAGCACAGCCTGGCTTATGAGGATGCGGCCAAGTGGTTCGAACGGGCCGCCTCGCTTCCCGAGCTCAGCCTCGCGGAGCGGGCCAGGCTGCACCTCGACGCGGCGGCCAACCATGTGCGCGCCGGCTTCTTCGTGCGGGCGCGGGGCATCTACGAACGCATCGGCGCGATGGACGACCCGCTGATGCGGCTGGAGGCTGCCGTCGGCTACGAGGAGGCGAATTGGCGCCCCGGACAGTCGACTTCGAAGGCGGCCGACCTGCTGGCGTCGGCGCTGGAATCGTGCGGGCTGCAAGCCGATGACCCCCGCTACGTGCAGGCGCTCGGCAGCTTCGGGCGCGCGCTGGCCTTCGCCGGCGAGGCGGAGCGGGCCCGCGAGGTCGGCGCCGACGCGATCGAGCGCGCGCGGGCCGTCGGCGACGAGGGGGTGCTGCTGCACACGTTGAAGACGAGCCTGTGGCAAGGCCTCACCCCGGAGATGAGCGAAATCCAGGCGGAGCGTGCCGCCGAGGTATCGCACATGGCGCTAGCACGCCGCGACTACGAGTCGTTGGGTGCGGCGTCACACTTCCACGCCATGGTCAGCTACCTGGCCGGCCGGCCCGACGGCCTGGCCGTCGCGACCGCCGACATGCGGCGCGCGGCCCAAAGCTGCGGTCAAGCCGCCTTCGGCTTTGTCGGCGCGTGCATCGAACAAGCGTTGGCCTACCTGCGCGGTGACTTCGCCGGTGCCGAACGATGGGCCGACATCGCCTTGCGCACAGGCGATCTGTTCGGCGCCGACGACACCGAGGGCTCGAACGGGGTCCAAATGTTCATGATCCGCCGCGAAACCGGCGACCTGAAAAGATTCGGGGGCTTCATCGACGGCAGTGAGACGTTCACCGGCCGCTGGGTGCCCGGGCTGCTTGCCCTCTACACCGAATTGCGGTGCGAACGCGGCATGAACCGTGCGCTCAATCAGTTGCTCAACCGCAACCTCGGCGACCGCCTCGAGGATGCGCAGTGGCCGATGGAACTGGTGTTCATGGTCGAGGCGGCGTTAGGGCTTTCCCACCGCGAAGCGGTCCACGCGCTGCGCCCATTCGTCTCGCGTTATGCCGGAAAGAATTTGGTGGCCGGCCAGTTCGTCGCGCTGTTCGGCAGCGCCGACCGATATCTGGCCCGGATGGCGGCGCTCTGCGGAGACGGTGCCTCTGCCGAGCGGCACTTCGTCGCCGCGATCGAGATGGACCGCCGGATGGGCTCGGTGGTGCATGTCAGCGAGACACTGGCCCGGCACGCGTTGTTCGCCTCGTCATGTGGTCGCACCGAGGATGCCCGGCGTCTGGCCGACGAGGCGCGCGCCATCGCCGCTGCGATCGGGCAGACCCGCGTCGTCGACCTGGCGGATTCGGTGCTGGCCGCGGGTTCGGTGGGTCCCGACGGCCTGACCGAACGGGAGGTGGAGGTGCTGCGGCTGCTCGCCGAGGGGTTGAGCAATCGCGCGATCGGCGAGCGCCTCTTCATCAGCACCAACACCGCCGCGAACCACGTGCGCAACATCCTGATCAAAACCGGCGCCGCCAACCGCACGCAGGCGGCGATGTATGCGGCCGACCACGAGCTTCTCGGCTAGCGCCCTCAGATGTCGGACAGCGCCCCGTCCGGCATCATGCGCTCTTTCACTTCGACGACGGAGTCGGCGGGCAGGCCGGCGCGCGCCGCCGCGGACCTGATGGCCTCCGGCGACGGCGCCTCATACAGGCAGTAGGTCTTCCGCTTGTCCGCCGACAGGAACGAGTACATCCAGCGAACGCCCTCGAGGTCGTTGATCCGATTGATACCGTCGGCAACCTCGAGACCGGGCTCCAGTTCCTCGGCAAAGTTGCGCTCGACCATGAAGATGGGCACGGCGACTCCTGTTCACTGTCTTGGGTCGAGCCTAGGCCGTCGGCGACGATCAAGACATGGGAATTTCGGCGGCGGCTATTCTTCCGCCGATTCGGTCTGAGCCGCGAGCAACATCTGCAAGGACTCACGCAGCGTGGTCAATCGCTGATGCCCTAGGACCTGCTCCCACTGCCGCTCCAATTCGACTGCGCTAGAGCGCATTACCCGCAACGCTTGCCGGCCGCGTGGCGTCACCTCGATGATTCGGGCTCGCGCGTCCAGCGGGTTGGGGACTCGGGTGACGTAGCCGTGTCGCTCCAGTCCGGTGATCGCCTGGGCGACCGCCTGCCGGCTCACTTGGAGCCGATCGGCCAGATCCGACGCGTGCAGGCCACCGGCCGCCAACGGTACGAGCGCGACCGCCTGGGCCGGTCGGATCCCGTCGAGTCCCGCCGCGGCAAACGCCGCCCGCAACCGTGGCGCACCGGACGCCGCCACCAGGTTCACCAGCGCGGGAACGGTGGGCTGCCAGTCCGGATGCAGAGGGCGTCGCATGGGAAGAGTGTGCCACCCGCAGCACAATTGACAAGTGACTTGTCAAAATCCCCAGCGGCTGCCACGATGGCGTCATGCGATCGCGCCGCGCCGGGGCTCTCAGCGTTTGCCTCGTCGCCGTCCTGGCCGTCGTGCCCGGCGGCTGCCTGGGCGGCGGCCATGCGCTGGGAACGCCCGGCTCGCAATCGATCCCGGTCGGGCAATCCACCCAGAGCGTCGAGTCGGGCGGCGTGAGCCGCACCTATCACCTGTACCGGCCGCAGGGACTGACCGATGCGGCCCCTCTGGTGGTGATGCTGCACGGAGGCTTCGGCACGGGCCAGCAGGCCGAGCGCGCCTACCACTGGGACACCGAGGCCGACGCCGGGCATTTCCTGGTCGCCTACCCCGACGGCATCAACCGCGCCTGGAACGCCGGAACGTGCTGCGGCGAACCGCAGCGCGTCGGCGCGGACGACGTCGGCTTCATCACGACCATGGTTGGCGCCATCGAGCAAGGGATGCCCATCGACCGGGCGCGCGTGTATGTCACCGGCATGTCGAACGGAGCCATGATGGCGCTCCGGCTCGGCTGCCAGTCGGACGTGTTCGCCGCGATCGCCCCGGTGGCGGGCACGATGCTGACCGACTGCTCCCGGGCGCGGCGCGCGTCGGTGCTGCAAATCCACGGCACCGCCGACGACAGAGTGCCCTACGACGGCGGGCCTGGAAAGGCGTTCGCGCTCAACGGAACTGCTCGCGTCGACGGGCCGTCGGCGCAGTCCGTGAATGCCACCTGGCGCGCGATTGACGCCTGCGGAGCGCCGAACTCGAGCACCACTGGTGACGTGACGACGCAAATCGCCGCCTGCGCGGACGGACGCACCGTGGAGTTGATCTCGGTGGCCGGCGCAGGCCATCAATGGCCGGGCAGTGAACCCAGCCCCCTCGCCGCGAAGCTCGCGGGCATCCCGCCACCCTCGACGGCGCTGGACGCCACCGATACCATTTGGCAGTTCTTCGCCCAGAACCACCGCTAGGCGTCGCCGAATCTCTAAAAATTTAGAGATTTGCCTTCCCTGGCCGCCGCCCGGTTGTTACCGTTCCGTGATGCGCCGGGTTGGGGGAACTTTCGCCGTCCTGCTGATATTCGCCTCAGCGTTGGTCGGTCTCGGTCGTGCCGGCACCGCGCACGCCGACGGCGGGGACGAACCGCGGTACGCGGAGTTCTACACCCCACCCGACCCGTTACCGCCCGGCCGGCCGGGCGACCTGATACGCACCGAACCGTCGCGACTGGTCCTCGAGCCGTCCGGCCAGCTGGGCGCGATCATGGCCACCGGCACCCGAATCATGTACCGCAGCACCGATACTCGTGGCAACCCGATCGCGGTCACCGGAACATACTTCGAGCCTTACAACGCGTGGCCGGGCAGCGGACCACGGCCGTTGATCAGCTACGCACCCGGCACCCAGGGCCAAGGCAACCAGTGCGCGCCGTCGCGAATGTTCAACCAGGGCATCCATTATTCGGGCGGCTGGGACATCATGTTCAACTACGAGGAGCTGTTCGTCGCCACGATGGTGGCGCGCGGTTTCGCCATCGTGATGACCGACTATGAAGGCCTCGGCACCAACTCCATGCACACCTATGTGGGCCGCGTCGCCGAGGGGCAGGCGGTGCTCGACGCCGCCCGTGCGGCCATGAAGCTCCCCGACACTTCGCTGGATCCCCGTGGTCCCGTGGCCTTTTGGGGCTACTCGCAGGGCGGCGGTGCCACCGCGTCGGCGGCCGAGCTGGCGTCGAGCTATGCCCCCGAACTCCACATCGTCGGCACCTACGCCGGGGCCCCGCCGGCCAACCTGAAGGAGCTGTTGCCGTACGCGGATGGCAGCGCGCTGGTCGGTGTCGTCGGGTACGCGCTCAACAGCGTCATGGCCGCCTATCCCGAGTTCGCCGACGTCATCCGTTCCAAGATGACTCCCCGCGGACTCGCGATGCTCGAGTCGGTCTCGCGCCAGTGCGTCGGACAAACCCTGCTGGACTTCATGTTTCGCCATATCCAGCCCTATTTCACCGAAGACATCAAACAACTGGTCAACGAGGAGCCGTTCAACACCCTCTTCGAGGACCAGCGGATCGGGCGCTACAAGCCCAACGCGCCGGTGCTGATCGACAGCAACCGCTACGACCCGCTGGTGCCGTGGACCGCGGCCAACCAACTCGGTCGCGACTGGTGCGCCCAGGACGCCGACGTCGAGTTCCGGACCAACGAGGAGCCACCGTTCCTCGACAAGCTCGTCATCAACCACGCGTTGCCCATGCTCGTCGACGGCGAGCCGGCCATGCAGTGGATCGCCGCCCGATTCAACGGAGAACCGCCCGCGCCCAACTGCGGTCAGTTTTAGACTGGACGCATCGCTGCACGTCGAAAGCACAACGCGCCCGAACGGCGCCGCCAACTCGCCGACGCCGCGATCGAACTGCTGGGGACTAACGGCGTCCACGGGGTCAGCCATCCCAGGGTCGACGATCACGCCGGCGTACCCGCCGGCACCGCGTCGTTCTACTTCAGGACCCGCAAGGCGCTGCTGCACGCGATCGCGGCCCGGCTGGCCGAACTCGATGTGGCCGACTTCTCCCGAATGGCCGAACTCGCCGACGATCCGGCGGCGCAATTCACCGGCACCGCGGGGCTGGCCCGCATCGTCATGTACGTCAACAGCGAGCCCTGGCTGACCCGCGCCAAGGCCCGATACGAGCTCGCGTTGCTCGCCGGCCGGGACGGGGAACTGGCCACTGCCCTCGGCGAATCCGCGAAACTGCTCTACACCCTGGCCCGCGACGTCGTCACCCAATGGCATCCCGCGGAGAGCGCGCCCGCGCCCGCGTTGATCGAGGACCAGGCGATCGCCACGCTGGCTTTCATCAACGGGATCATGATGACGTTCGTCGCGGGGCAACCGGCCGTCGACAGCGCCGAGCATCTCGACCGGCTCATTCAGGGCGTCATCGCGGGTGTCGCCGCCGTTCGCGGTGCCTAAAGATCCTCCGCGGTGAGTCGGCGTTCGAGCGCGCCGGCGATATCCGTCGTTGTCACGACCAGCGCCGTCATGAACTCGATGAGCTGAGGTCGACTGACCTTGATTTCGCGCCGGTACCACTGGGTGATCAACTCGAGAAGGCCGCCGACCACCGTCAGCGCGGTCAGCATGACGTTGTCGTCGGTACCGGCGGCCGCACCGAGCAGTGCCCGTACCTGCCCGACCATCACTTGAGTGAGGACGTCGATCACCTCGTCCCGACGCCCGGCGAGCGCTTCGGCCGTTTGCAGCTCGATCAGCAGCCGCGGGCGCCGCGGATCTTCGTCGATGAAGCCGAACGCGAACTCGATGACGGCGCGGGCGCGGGCCTCGAGTTCGTGCGGTGACTCCGCGACCGTCGCCATGATCCCCGTCAACGCGCGGCTGAATTGGTCTTCGAAAGTCGCGATCAGCAATTCGTGGCAGTCGCGGAAGCTCTCGTAGAAGTAACGGTCGTTGAGCCCCGCGCTCGCGCTGACGGCCCGCACCCGGAGATTGTTCACCCCCTGCTCGGCAATCGTGTCGAAGGCAGCCTCGATGAGCTGCCCGCGGCGCTGTTCACGTCGCTGATCAGCGGTTAGGCCACGATGCACTGCCATTCGAGAACCGGCTCCTTTTTCGTTTGGCTCACGGACTTGCGCCCGCACCCCACTTTGGTGAAGGATCTCACCAACATGGTTTGGTGAACTGTTTCACCAACCAATCATAGGGGGAGCGGTGCAACGGGGGATCTTTTCGGGAACGGGTTTGGTTGGCGCGCCCCGCCGGGCCGAGCCCCAGCTTGAGCGAACCGGTGAATACAGTGCGCGTCTTGCCGCGTTGGGCGGACTTGCCGTCCGGCGCAAGGCATGGGTGATCGGCACATGGATCGGCGTGGCTGCGATCCTCGCGATCGCCTTCCCCCAGCTGGAGACGGTCGTGCGCCAGCAGTCGGTCCAGCTCTTGCCCGGTGACGTGCCGTCGTTTCAAGCGCTCGATCGTATGGCGGCGGCGTTCGACGAGCGGGGTGCGAAGACCTCGATCGTCATCGCGATGGAAGACCCCGCCGGGCTGACCCCACCCGCGCGGCAACGCTACGACGCCCTCGTGGTCGCGCTGCGCGCCGACAAAACTCACGTTCTGCTGGTGCAGGATCTACTTGCCGAGCCCACCACCAGAAGCCGCGCGGTGAGCAAAGACGGAAAGGCGTGGTTCCTGCCGATCGGGATCGCCGGCACACTGGGTGACCCAAAGGCAGCCGAGTCGGTCGACGCCGTGCGCGCGCACGTGTCCTCCGTCGTCACCGGGTCATCGACCACCGCCCGCGTCACCGGCCCGGCCGCGACGTTCCGTGATCAGATCGGCTCAGGCGAACACGAGCTGCTGCTCATCTCGATCGCGACCGCCGCCCTGATCGGACTCATCCTGCTGCTGGTATACCGATCGGTCGCCACCGCCCTGTTGCCGCTATTGGTGATCGGCGCGAGCGTGGCCGTCGGCCGAGGCGTTTTGTCGGCACTCGGTGAATTCGGCGTTCCGGTCTCGCAATTCACCATCGCGTTCATGACCGCGGTTCTGCTGGGCGCCGGCACCGACTACAGCGTGTTCCTGATCAGTCGCTATCACGAACAACGACGGCGTGGAAATGCCCCCGAACAGGCCATCATTCATGCCTGCGGCAGCATCGGGCGCGTCATCCTGGCTTCAGCGGCGACGGTCGCTTTGGCGCTGGCCTCCATGGTGTTCGCTCGCCTGAGCGTCTTCCAGGGTGTTGGCCCCGCATGTGCCATTGCCGTGCTGATCGGATTCCTGGCCACCGTTACGCTGCTCCCGCCGTTATTGGCGCTGGCGGCAAAACGCGGCATCGCCGAGCCGCGCGCCGACTTATCTCGCCAGTACTGGAACCGGATCGCCGTCGTGGTGGTACGACGACCAACGCCGGTGCTGGCCGCGAGCCTGGTGGTCTTGCTGGCCCTGGCCGGCGTCGTGGCCACCATGACGATCAGCTACGACGACCGCAAGGGACAACCCGCGAGCACCCCCAGCAATCAGGGCTATCAGCTGTTGGATCGGCATTTCCCCAAAGACACCGCCATCAACGAATTTCTGCTCGTGCAATCCCGCACCGACATGCGGACCGCCAAAGGCCTCGCCGACCTCGATGCGCTGGCCTCGCGGGTCGCCCAGCTACCCGGGGTCACTCGCGTCTCGGGTGTCACCCGCCCCACCGGGAACCGGCTCGATCAAGCGCAATTGTCATGGCAGAACGGGCAAATCGGCGAAAAGATGGCCGATACCGTCGCCGATGGCGAAGCCCACAAGGACGACCTTGCCAAGCTCACCAACGGTGCCGACCAACTCGCGGCCGGCTTGGGCCAACTCGACACCACGCTGCGGCGCGCGCTCACACCCCTGACCGATCTCTTGGACCAAGCCGGAAGCAGAGGTCAACAGCTGCAGGGCGCGCGGCCCCTGCTGCAACAACTCAAAGCAACCGCACCCGCCGTCGATCAAGCCGTGCACACCGGCGCGGGATTGCGGCCCCTGGCCCAACAAGCCGCCGCCGCCATTGCGGCGATCGAACCACTCGTCGAAGGCCTCAATGCCTCACCCTGGTGCGCCACCACGCCACAGTGCGCGCAACTGCGCGACGAAACCCGCGTACTCGTCACGCTGCGCAAGGGTGGATTCTTCGACCAGGTGGCCGGACTCAGCGATCAGTTCAGCCAAACGGCCACCCTTGCCGGCACACTCACCGATATCCAAAACGCCGCCACCACCATGCAGCGGACGGTCGGCGCGACCGGCGACCCCGCGGACCTGATCGGCAACATCCACCGTCTGCAAGGCGGCGTCAGCCGACTCGCCGCGGGCGCGCAGGCGCTGGCCGACGGGGTACATACCCTCGCCGACAGCAACATTCGGCTACTCGGGGGCATGGGCCAGGTCGCCGCCCAGCTGCAGAACGCCGCTCGCGCCACCTCGGGATCGGACGCCGCCTCCGGGTTCTACCTACCTCCGTCGACATTTGAGAATCGGCAATTCAGCGACCTGGCAAGGCATTTCATTTCCTCCGACGGGCGCACCGCCCGATTCGCCGTCGCATCCTCGTACGACCCTTACTCCGCTGACGCGATGGCCCTGGACCGCAAGATCACCGAAGTGGCGAACGCCGCCCGGCCCAACACCTCGCTGGAAGGCACCTCCATCTCCATGGCCGGCTTCACCGCCGTCAATTCCGACCTCCAACACATGCTGTCCGCGGACTTCACCCGGCTGGCCACCGCCACCCTGCTGATCGTCGGCGTCGTCCTGATCCTGCTGCTGCGTTCCGTGGTCGCCCCGCTCTACCTGCTGGGCACCGTCGTGCTGAACTATTTCGCCGCTTTGGGCCTGGGAGTGCTGTTGTTCCAGTACGGTTTCGGCCACGCCATCGCCTGGCCGGTCCCGCTCCTGGCCTTCATCCTGTTGATCGCGGTCGGCGCCGACTACAACATGCTGGTGATCTCCCGCTTACGCGAGGAGTCCACCGGCAACTTGCGTGTCGGCGTGCTCCGCACCGTCACCAGTACCGGCTCCGTGATCACGTCGGCGGGCCTGATCTTCGCCGCCAGCATGTTTGGACTCATGATCGGATCGCTCGACATGATGGTCCAGGCCGGATTCGTGATCGGCTGCGGGCTGCTGCTGGACACGTTCGTCGTCCGCACACTCACCGTTCCCGCTCTCGCGACCCTCTTACGGGAGCGGAGCTGGTGGCCCCATCGGTTCAGTGCCTCATGACCCCGTAAGCATGCCGTCGATCAGTCGGTGCAGCACCTGCCGCGTCTCGCGGCGCGTGCGTTTCGCATCCTCGGCGGTCGCGATCAGCATGGCCGCCTCGTCGAGCGCACCGATCAGCACGTGCGCCAGCGGCCGCACCGGTTGCTTGGCCAACTGGCCGGCCCGGATCGCCTCGGTGATCAACTGTTCGGTCATGCCCAGGCTGTAACGCTGCGCGACGTCGCGAAAACCGGCCCACCCCAACACACTCGGGGCATCCAGCAACATCAGCTGACGCACCTCCGGATCCCCGGCAACCTCCAGCCACGCGTCGACCGCCGCACGGATCGCGTCCGCCGGTGTCGTCGCACCCGACTCGGCCACCAGGGTGCCCATCCGCGCCATCACGTCCTGCTCGACCGCCTCGACGACCTCGCGGAAAAGCGCTGCTTTGTCGGCGAATTGGTGGTACATCGCGCCGCGCGTAACCCCCGCGACGGCCGCGATCTCGGGCGTTCCGACCTCCGCGTAACCCCGTAGCCCCCACAACTTGCGGGCGGCGGCGATCAGCGCGTCGCGGGTCGCCGCGGAGCGCTCTTCCTGAGTCCGTCTCTTGCTTTCCATACAACCTGTTGGTAACTTACGAACAGACAGCCTGTTTGTAAATGTATCCCGAGGTAGGAGTTCTCTATGTCGACGATCGACATTAGTGCCGGAACCATCCATTACGAAGCAATCGGACCCGAAAGCGGCCGGCCGGTCGTTTTCGTGCACGGGTACATGATGGGCGGCCAGCTGTGGCGCCAGGTCAGCGAACGCCTGGCCGACCGCGGGCTGCGGTGCATCGCCCCGACGTGGCCGCTGGGCGCGCATCCCGAGCCGTTGCGCCGCGGCGCCGATCGGACCATCACCGGTGTCGCGGGGATGGTCGCCGAGGTGCTGACCGCGCTCGACCTCGAGGACGTGGTGTTGGTGGGCAACGACACGGGCGGGGTCGTCACGCAACTCGTGGCCGTGCACCACCCCGAGCGGCTCGGCGCCCTGGTGCTCACGAGTTGCGATGCGTTCGAACACTTTCCGCCACCCATCCTCAAGCCGGTGATCCTGGCGGCCAAGTCGAAGACGACGTTCCGGGCGGTTTCCCAGGCCATGCGAGTGCCGGTGGCGCGCAAGCGCGCGTTCGACGGATTGGCGCACCGCAACATCGACGACCTCACCGAGGCGTGGGTGCGACCGGGGCTGTCCGACCCCCGCATCGCTGAAGACTTGCGCCAGTTCACGCTGTCGATGCGCACGGAAGTGACGACGGCCGTGGCCGCCCGCCTGCCCGAGTTCGACAAGCCCACCCTCATCGCCTGGTCGGCCGACGACGTGTTCTTCGAGCAGGAGGACGGGGCCCGCCTGGCCGCCACCATCCCGAACGCCCGCCTCGAGGTCATCGGCGGCGCCAGAACCTTCTCGATGATCGACCAGCCGGACCGGCTCGCCGACCTCTTGTCGACGATCGCGGTGCGCGCGTAGCCGCCCGCCCCGCCGGCGGTAGCGTCTTGCGCATGTCAGACACGACGCCACCGCTGCGGGGCCGGCGGATCCTGGTCACCGGCGGAGCGACCGGCATCGGTGCGGCCGCCGTGGGGGCCCTCGGCGACGCCGGGGCCGAGGTCACTGCGACCTATCACCAGACGCCGCCGCCGGACGGCCTCGCTGCCAGCTGGCTGCAGTGCGACGTGCGCGACGCCGACGCCGTCTCGGCTATGGTGCGACAAGCCGCCGAGGGCATGGGCGGACTCGACGTTTTGGTGAACGCCGCGGGGCTGTGGCAGGCCGGGATTCCCGGTTACATCGGCGTCGACGAGATCGCGTTTCTGTTGGACACCAACGTCAAGGCGACCATCCTCACCAATCAGGCCGCCTACGCCGTCATGAAGGACCAAGACCCCAAGGGCGGCAGGATCATCAACTTCGGCTCGTCGGAAGCCGTGATGGGCAGCCCGATCTCGGCCGTCTACGCCGCCACCAAGGGTGCGGTCCAGGCATGGACGCGGTCGGCCGCCAAAGCGTGGGCGGTGGACAAGGTCACCGTCAACGCGCTGGCGCCGGCGGTGCAGACGGCCGGCGCCGATCGGTTGCGCGAATTCCTCGGCCCCGACGCGAGCGCGTTCATCGATCAGCAGATGCAGATGATGATTCCCCTGGGCGGGACGCTGGGGGACCCCGCGCGGGATCTCGGCCCGATGCTGGTCTTTCTGGCCGGGCCCGGTTCGGGATTCATCACCGGGCAGCTGCTGGCGGTCGACGGCGGCCTGATGATGGTGGGCGGATAACGAGCCGGCGCCCGGCCGTCGCTACCATAAGACGGACCGTCTCGTCTCGCAGAAGACCAGGCATAGTAGAGGTGATTCCGACCGATGACTGAGGACACGATTCAGGCGCTGCTGCAGAAGCGCTTGTCCGATCCGGGGGTCGCGGTCAAACACCGCGCCCTGCAGTGGAGTTGGAGTCAGTACCTGGCGGCATCGGCGTCGCGCGCAGCAGCCCTGATATCGGCCGCCGACCGAGACCGCCCGATGCACGTTGGCGCCCTGCTGGGAAACAACCCGGAGATGCTGAGCCAGATGGCGGCGGCCGGCCTCGGCGGCTACGTCCTCTGCGGCCTGAACACCACCCGGCGCGGCGAGGCGCTCGCGGCCGACGTGCGGCGCGCCCACTGCCAGTTCCTCATCACCGACGCCGAACACCGCCCGCTGCTCGACGGCCTGGACCTCGAGGGAACGCAGATCCTCGACACCTCGACGCCGCAGTGGACCGAATTCGTCAAGGACGCCGGCGAACTCGTGCCGCACCGACAGGTGACCGCGATGGACCCGTTCATGATGATCTTCACGTCGGGAACGAGCGGAAACCCCAAGGCGGTGCAGGTATCACACCTAATGGCGACGTTCGCCGGCGTCAACCTGGTCCAGCGCTTCGCACTCTCCGAGCAGGACACCTGCTACGTGTCGATGCCACTGTTCCACTCCAACGCCGTCGTCGCGGGGTGGGCACCCGCGGTGGTCTCCGGCGCCGCGATCGTGCCGGCGAAGTTCTCGGCGAGCAGCTTCCTCGACGACGTCCGCCACTACGGCGCGACGTATATGAACTACGTGGGCAAGCCGCTCGCCTACATCCTGGCCACGCCCGAGCGCGACGACGACGCCGACAATCCCCTGCGGGTCGCGTTCGGCAACGAGGCCAACGACAAGGATATCGAGGAGTTCGCGCGGCGCTTCGGCGTCCAGGTCGAGGATGGCTTCGGCTCCACCGAGAACGCGGTCATCGTGATCCGCGAACCCGGCACGCCGAAAGGCTCGATCGGCAAGGGGATCGACGGGGTGGCGATCTACAACAGCGACACCGTCACCGAGTGTGCGGTCGCCCGCTTCGACGCCGACGGCGCCCTGGCCAACGCCGACGACGCCGTGGGTGAGTTGGTCAACACGGCCGGCTCGGGTTTCTTCACCGGCTACTACAACGACCCGGACGCCAACGCCGAGCGCATGCGCCACGGCATGTACTGGTCCGGCGACCTCGCTTACCGCGACTCCGAGGGCTGGATATACCTGGCCGGCCGCACCGCCGACTGGATGCGGGTGGACGGGGAGAACCTCGCGGCCGCGCCGATCGAGCGGATCCTGTTGCGGCACAGTTCAATCAACCGCGTCGCGGTGTACGCCGTTCCCGACGAGCGCGTCGGCGACCAGGTGATGGCCGCGGTCGTACTCAACGAAGGGCACGCCCTCGCCGCCGATTCCTTTGAAGCGTTCCTCGACGCGCAGCCGGACCTGTCCCCCAAGGCCCGCCCGCGCTATGTCCGCATCGCCGCCGACCTGCCCAGCACCGCCACCCACAAAGTGCTCAAGCGTCAACTGATCGCCGAAGGAACGGATATCGCCGCGGGGGAAGTGCTGTGGGAACGCCAACCACGCGGGACCGCCTATGCCGTCGCGACGCCTAGCTCTGACTCCCGGACACCCGCCGGCGGATCTGGCCCTTCGACCGTCGCACCCGCCTGACCGGATCCCGCGTTGTGCCGGCGGCGATCTCGTCACGCAACTGCGCGATGTTGGAGATCTCCGCATACAAGCCGCGGATCGCGTAGTCCAGCACCGCCAACGAGAAGCGCTGGTCCGGGTCGTCGCTGATGCCGAGTTCGCGCGACCGCTGCCGCGACCACAACGCCTCGTCCAGCCGCGCCCGGGTCGCCTCGAGGTGCCGGTCCAACGTGTCGACGATGTGTTCGGGGTCCTCGCCACGGGCGAGCCAGGTCCTGAGGATGACGGGGTGCTTGATGACGACCTGGTCCTCGCCCGGGAAGTGCTGCACCCACCGGCGCAGGGCGTCGAGCCCGGCATCGGTGGTCTCGTAGAGCGTGATCGCCCGCTTGCCGGATTGGGCGCCGATTTCGCTCACCATGCCGCGCGCCAACAAGCGGTTCAGCTCGCGCCGCACGTGACTGACCGACGGCGACCAGTAGAAGTGGCCCACCGACAACTCGGCGCGCATTTTGATCTCGCCGGCGGTGAGCTGCTCGTCGTTGGCGGCCAGCACACCCAGCACGAGGTAGGCGGTTACCGGGAGGCCGTTGCTGGTGCGCCGGGGGCTCACGATTGGTCTACTTCTGGCCGGTGAAGTACGGCAGCGTGACATCGGGGCCGACGGCGTGGAACTGCACCCGCACGCGCATGCCGATCCGCAACTCCTCCGGCGCCACGCCGACGACGTTGGTCAACATCTGGTACCCCTCGTCCAGCGTGACGATCGCGGGCGCGTAGGGCGGTTCGAATTCCGCGGTCACCGGACGGTGCACCACCGTCCAGCTGTAGATGTCGCCCAGTCCGGCGCTGCGCTCCCAAGGCACCCGCGCCGAAAGGCATTGGCGGCAATGCTCGGTCGGCGGGAAGTTCGCCAGGCCGCAGGCCTCGCAGCGCTGGTACCGCAATTCGCCGGACCGGCAGCCCTCCCAGAACGGAACGCTGAGGTGGCTACTCGCGTGGGGCACGGGGCCGGCTTGCGGGCGCAGGGCATCGGAAGTCACAGCGGTTCGTCTCCCAGAATCAGCAGTGTGGTGAACAAGGCCCCCGCTCCCCCGTTGCTGCACAACGCGATGTGCGCGTCGGGAACCTGAAGCTCGCCCGCCTGGCCGCGTAGCTGCTGGACGGCGCGGACGGCCCGCTGCATCATCTGCGGATTGGAGCCCGCGTGGCTGAACGACATGGTTCCTCCGTCGGTCGTGATGGGGTGGCTGCCGTCGATGGCGATGTGGCCGTCGGCGACGAACGGTCCGCCCTCGCCTTCGCCGCAGAACCCGAAAGCCTCGAGCTGGCGGATGATTTCGAAGGAGAAGGGGTCGTACAGTTCCAACACGTCGACATCGGCGGGTCGCAGCCCGGCGTGGTCGAACGCGCGCTCGGCCGCGCGCCTGCCGACCACGCCATTGACATGTCGGTCCCGCCGCCCGCTGAGGTCCCACGCCGGGGGGTGCTGGTAGGACGGGCCGTGGAAGTCGGCGCCGCTGCCCAGCACGTAGATCGGTTCGCTTGCGCGGTCGGTCTTTTCGACGTTGGCCACGACCAGTGCGCATCCGCCTTCGGAGGTGGTGGCGCAGTCGAGGAGGTGAAAGGGGTCGGCGATGGGCCGGGATGCGGTGATGTCGTGGGGCGCGAAGGGTCCGCGTTGGTAGTAGACGGCTTCGGGGTTGCGCGATCCGTTGTTGCGGATGGTCGCGGCCACGATCGAAAGTTGTTCGCGCGTCGTGCCGTAGGTGTGCATGTGCCGGCGCGCGATGAGCGCGAACTCGGCGGTGGTGAACATGCCCCACGGCGCGACGAATTCGTTCTCGGGCCGGGTCCACGGCGCGGTGGCCTCGTGGTCGCGGTACTCGCCGGCCTGGGCGGCCACCAGCACCACCACGTCCGCCATGCCGTGTTCGATGGCGGTGACCGCCTCGGTGATCATGCCGACGCCGAAGGCGAGGCCCTGCCAGGCCGGGCCGAGGCGCAGGTCGTAGATGAGCGCCGTGGACAGCGGCCCCGCGCTGATACCGTCGACGTCTTCGAGGCGCAGGCCCGCGTCGTCGAGTGCGCCCCGGATGGCCGCCAGCGCCAGGCTGCGCGAGGTCTCGCCGTCCAGGCGGCGGCCCTGGCGGGTGTTGTGCACGCCGACAATCGCCGCGGTGCGTTGTGTGCCTGCCACTTCTGTGATCCTTCGCGTTTAGTTTTCGTCCGCCACGACACCGAGGTAGGTGCCGACGACGTCGTACGGTCGCCCGTCGCGGGTGATGGTCCCGATCGTCGTGGTTCGGGCGTCGGCGGGCGCCGCGCCGGCGTCGACCACATCGATCCGCACGTCCACGGGCCGGGCCGTCTGCGGGTCGGTGATCTCGACGACCATCGCCACCGCGCGCTCGCGCTCGTCCCATTCGACGCTGGTGATGCGGTGCCGGGCGGTCAACTCCATCACCACCGAGTCCTCGCGCACCAAAAAGCGCACCGGTGCGCACAATTCGCCGGCCCGGGGTGGCACGCACAGGGTGACCGCCACGTCACAGGCCCGCCGGCCGGGCGCTGGTGGTCCCCGACTGCCGCAGCGCGGACAACTGCGCTGCGCTGCGCCCCAGCACGTCCGTCAGGACCTCGTCGGTGTGCTGGCTGTACAGGGGCGGCGCCCGGCGGATCCAGCGCCGCGGTCGGCCGAGGAACGCGAACGGCATTCCCGTGCACAGGAAGGAACCGGCGACCGGGTGGTCGACGGTTTCCCAGAAGCCCCGCGCGTGCAGGTGTGGGTCGCGCAGGAGTTCCGGGGCCGGCGTGACGCGCGCCGCGGCCACGCCGGCGCCGCGCAGCGCTTCGACCGCATCGGCCACCGACCGGCGCCCCGTCCAGTCCGAGATGAGCTTGTCGATTTCGTCCGGGTGCTCCAGCCAGTCACCGGCGCGAAGATCCGGTTGGACCAGCAGCCTGGCCAGGGAGGTGCGGGCGGCGTCGTCCGTCGCGGCGAGCGCCACCCAGTCGTCCTCACCCAGACAGCGGTAAACCCCCTGCGGGCTTGCGCCGGGGCCACGATTCCCGTTGCGGCGCATCTCGATTCCGTTACGGGAGTACTCCACCAGCATTTCGGCGGCCACGTTCAGAGCCGCCTCCACCATCGTCGATTCGACGAGCATCCCGGTCCCGTCGCGGTCACGCACCACCAGCCCCGCCACGGCGGCGAAGGCCGCGTGCAGGCCTGCGATCGGGTCGCACACACCGCGGGGAATCACCGGAGGGCCGTCGGCGTGTCCGGTCATCCACGCCATGCCGGTGGCCTGCTCCATCGTCTGGGCGAAGCCCACCCGGTCGCGCCACGGCCCGTCGAGACCGAACGCGGGCATCCGCACCATGATGGCGCGGGGGTTGGCCGCGCGCACGGCATCCCAGTCCAGACCGAAGTTCGTCATCACCCGGGGCGAGAAGTTCTCGATGACGAGATCGCTTGCGGCGATGAGCTCCAGCGCGACGGCCCGTCCCGCGTCGGTGTTGAGCTCGACGCTGACGCCGCGCTTGTTGCTGTTGCTGCACAGAAAGACCGGGCCCCACTCCCACCATTGGTCCCAGGTGGGTGGGCGGCCGGCGGAGAACCGCATCCCGTCGGGCCGGCGGACGCCCTCGACTTTGATCACGTCGGCGCCCAGGGCGCCCAGCAGTTGGGTGGCGACCGGCCCCGCCCAAAAGGCGGTGAAATCGGCGATCCGCGTGTCGGCCAGCGGGAGTGCGTCGTTGTCGGCACCCGGCGGCGGGGCCGGCCGTGGCGGCCAGTGAACGCGGCCGTTGTCCGCACCGAGCAGCGGCGCCCGCCCGGGCGGTCCGGCTTCCATCGCGTCGCTGCGATACGGCACCCTGGGCTGCAACACGCCCGCATCGGACGCGACGAAAACGCCGCGCTGCACGAAATGGTCGATGGTGGGCAACATCTCGGGTGTGGCGATGGGGGCGACCGGGATTCGGAAAGCGACCGCGAGGTCGACGATCTCCTGCGTGGTCCGGGATTGCGTCCACTGCGTGACCATGCCGACGAATTCGTCGCGGCGGGCGACGCGGCCGTCGAAAGACGCCAGCTCGGCGTCGTCGAGCAGATCGGCGCGATCGATCAGCACCAGGAAGTCCTGGAACTGCTGCGCGGTGATGGTGCAGAAGCCGACCATGCCGTCGGCCGTGGGGACGATCGACGGCAGTTCCAAACTGCGCTGTCCCAGCAGGGAATCCGCGCCCAGCACGCTGGCGGACATGGCGGACAGGCCACCCATCGCGATCACCATCGCCTCGTACGTCGAGACGTCGATGATTTCCCCGCGGCCGCTATGCGCCGCATGCCGGGCGGTCGCCGCGCCGACGGCGGCGGCGAATGTGCCCGCCAACCACTCACCGAGTTGGCCGCCGGCCTGCACCGGCTCGTCCTCTGGCCAGCCGCGACCGGCGGTCGAGCCGCACAGGGCCTGCAGGATGAACTCGTTGGCGGCCAACCGATCGTCGACGTACGGGCCGGCCGTGCCGAACGGCGTCACGGCGACCACCACGGCCGAAGGGCCGGTATGGGAACCGATCTTGTCGAGGGCCCACCCGTCGGTCAGGTCGGTGAGGACGATGTCAGCGCCGGCCAGCAGCGCGGAGATCTCTGCCTGGCCCCTGTTGGTCACCGACTTCTTGCCCGCGGCCAGATAGCCGAACAGCGCGCCGGGTGGGCCGCCGGCCGACCGCGCGCGCAGGGAATCGCCGTCCGGCGATTCGATTTTCACCACCTCGGCGCCGGCGTCAGCGAACATCTTTCCGCAATAGGACACCGCGATTCCGTTGGACAACTCCAGGACGCGCCAGCCCGCGAACGGCGCTTGGGGCGACACGTTCAGTTGCCCAGGGTGGTGGCCCGGCCCGCAATGCCGCCGGCTTCCGCCGTCACCTGCGCCTGCAGCGCGAACTGGGTCATCCGGGTCCACGCGTCGCGGTCACGCTGGCTCGCCTGGCGCCCCACATGCGTCACGACATCGACGTCGGTGGCCTGGGAGCGCAGATACCCGGCGCGGGCGTGTTCCTTGGGGATGTGCCGGAACGGGTCGAACGAGTAGGCGGCCATGGCGTTTTC
Organism: Mycobacterium sp. 852002-51613_SCH5001154; assembly: GCF_001667425.1. Lineage (NCBI taxonomy): Bacteria > Bacillati > Actinomycetota > Actinomycetes > Mycobacteriales > Mycobacteriaceae > Mycobacterium > Mycobacterium sp. 852002-51613_SCH5001154. The sequence continues at coordinate 31,230 of NZ_LZII01000085.1, forward strand.
GTGGGTGATCTTGTCGATCACCGAGTCGTCGAGATGCCCCATGGTCGCGATGACATCCTCGGGCGCGAACGGCCAGTTGCTGTCGGAATGGGGAAAGTCGGACTCCCAGCACAGCATGTCCTCGTTGAACCAGTCCATGTTGCGCACGCCGACCTTGTCGCTGATGAAGCACGTGTAGAAGTGCCGCTTGAAGACGTCGGCCGGGCCGCTGTAGCCAGGCGGGAACTTGGCCAGCGTCCACCCCGAGTGGCGGTTGTAGACGTGCTCGGCCCGCCACAGGAAGTACGGTATCCAGCCGACGTCACCCTCGGTGAGGGAGAACTTCAGCTGCGGGAAGTCGGCCCAGAACTCGGCCCAGATCAGCTCGGTGAACGTGAACATGCTCATCATGGACGACGCCGTCATCTGCACACTGGGCGGGGCATCCGTCGACACCTGCGGAGACCGCGACGCGGAGCCGACATGCGTGCACAGCACCGTCTTGTTCTCACAGACCGCCTCGAACAGCGGATACCAGTATTTGGTGTGAATGCTGGGCATTTCCAACGCCTCTGGATTCTCCGAGAACGTCACCGCGTGGCAGCCCTCCTTGGCGAGGCGGTCGACTTCCTTCGCCGCCTCGGCCACGTCGAACAGCGGCAGGATGCCGCAGGGAATGAAGCGGCCCGGATAGGCCGCGCACCACTCGTCGATGTGCCAATCGTTGTAGGCCTTGATCATCACCAGGTTGACGTCACGGTCGGGGCCCTGGTTGAGGACCTGGCCGGAGAAGCCGGTGAAGTTGGGGAAGTTCAGGCCGGCCAGCTGGCCTCCGGCGTTCATGTCGCGGACCCGCTCGTCGACGTTGAAGCACCCGGGCCGCATCTCGTCGTAGCGCGAGGCGTCGATGTTGTACATCTCCCGCGGCTTTCCCGCCACGGCGTTCAGGCCCATGTTCCGCCCGCGGACCTCGCCGTAGTACCACTGCTGGATGCCGTCGGGTTCGACGACCACGCGCGGGGCGCGGTCCTTGTATTTCGCAGGGACGTGCGCGTCGAACATGTCAGCCGGCTCGGCGATGTGATCGTCCACGCTGATCAGGATCAAGTCGTCCTTGTTCATGCCGCACTCCTCGCCGCCGTAGTGACTAGTAGATAATGGCGCCGATCACAGTGTCAACCGTGTCCGCCAGATCGCGGCCGCGGTTAAACGGTTGCATCACAATGACGAATTGCGGCCGGCGTCCCGCCAGCCTCGGGTCTCGGCCGCGGACGACATGGTGACTATTAGTCCCTCCCGCCCGATTGTGCGGCTGGCCGCACGTTCGGGCTCGACTGTGCGGCTCGCCGCACACTCGGCAAGGTCAGTCGGCGGGTGCGTACCGCAGCATCGTGACGTCGTGTTCGGGGTAGTCGAAGAACACCGGCTTCACCCGCATCCCCACCCGCAGGTCGGCGGGGTCGACGTTGACCATCTCGGTGGAAAACCTTGGCCCCTCGTCCCATTCGACGATGGCCAGCAGCTGCGGCACGGCGTCGGCGAAGTGCGGGCTGACCGGCCGGCGCGCCACGGTGAAGGAATACAACGTTCCCATGCCGGAGATCTCTCGCCACTCCAGATCGTCGGCGAGTGTGCGCGGCGCCCGCACCCGCGGGTAGAACACGTAGCTTCCCAGCGAGGGCGAGTACTGGATGACGATCCGGTGCTGCGCCAGCGCGTCCCAAAACGGCGTGCTGGTGGGGGTTTTGACGGGCATCGGGCGCTCGAAGGTGGCCATCTGCGATCAGTCCCCCTCGAGAATCAGCGTGGTCTGTTCCGACAGGATTCCGCCGTTGCCGGACACGAAGGCGCGGTTACAGTCGGCCACCTGCGCCGCGCCGGCGCGGCCCATGATCTGGCGCGTGGCGTCGCAGACGTGGTGCATGCCGCCGGCGAGACCGGCCTGACCGAAGCCCAGTTGCCCGCCCGCGGTGTTGAGCGGGAAATCGCCGCGGAAGGTGAGGTCATGGTTGGCGACGAACTCCATGCCCTTGCCCTTCTCGCAGAAGCCCGCGTCTTCCAGCGACAGCAGCACGGTGATGGTGTAGCAGTCGTAGATCGACACCACGTCCATCTGCTCGCGGCTCAGGTCGGTCATGGCGAACGCGGTGTCGGCGGCCTCCGCGATCGGGGTGTGCAGCAGGTCCTTGGCGTAGGTCGGGGTCTTGAACGGCACGTGTTCGCCGAATCCCTTGATCCACACCGGCCGATGGCGCGCGCGTTTGGCGAGATCCGCGTTGGCGACGACCACCGCGGCGCCCCCGACGCAGGGCATGACGATCTCCAGCATGTGCAGCGGGTCGGCGATCACCGGGCTGGCCAGGACGTCGTCGACCGTGAGCGGCTTGTCCTTCCAGATCGCGCCCTCGGTGTGGTTGGCATTGAACCGCTGGTCGACGACGATCTTGGCCATCGCCCGCTCGTCATACCCGTAGACGGCCGCATAGCGCTGGGCCACCTGCCCGTAGGGCCCGTTCTGGCCGAGATTGCCGTAGGGGATCTCGAATTCGGCCTGGGGAGAGCCGTATTGGTTGCTCGACGAGCCGAAGAACATCGCGTCCACCAGCGGCCTGGGCTTTTTCTTTGACGAGGGGGTGATGTACCGCGCGGGCAGCGCACACAGGACCGCGTCGCAGATGCCCAGTTCGATCGCCGCTGCCGCACGCCAGACCATGGCCGCTGCGCTGGCTCCGCCGAGGTCGACGTGCTCGGCGAATCGCGCTCCGACGCCGAGGTATTCGGCGATGGTGGAGGGTACGAAGATCTCCGACTCCGCCAGGTGCGATGCCACGATCCCGTCGACGACATCACCGGGGAGTCCGGCGTCCTCGAGTGCGGCCGCGGAGAGTTCCGCCCATTGTTCGATCGCGAACGGCGCGAGCGAGGCCTTGTTGAGCCGCTCGGGCGGCAACTCGACGTAGCCGACGATTGCCGCTTCTCCGCGTAATCCCATGGGCCATCCTACTTTCTGGGAAGTCCGAGGATCATCTGCGCGATGATGTTCAGCTGGATCTCCCGGGTTCCGCCGCCGATCAGCTCGGCGGGCAGGTGCAGGTAGCCCTCCACGATGTCGGGGTCGGCGTCGGCAACCATCGCCGTGCGTCCAGTCAACCGCAGCGTGGCCTCGAACGTCCTGCGCAGCAGCACGTTCATCGCCACCTTCGCGATGCTGGACGCCGGCCCCGACGCCTGACCGTCGAGCAGCCGGATGGTCTCCCGCACCCCCAGTGCCTTGATGGCATTGGTGTACGCGTCGAGTTCGCCGAGCGCGCGCAGCGCGTCATCGCGGTCGGGCCCCGGCTCGGCCGCGAGCCGGCGCAGCGCTGCAGCCCTGTCGAACTTCACGTAACCGCTGATGGCCGAACGCTCTTCGGCCATGGTGGCGATCGCGAGGTTCCATCCGTCGGTGGGAGCACCCAGCAACATCTCGTCGGGCACGAAGACGTCGTTGAGGAACACCTCGTTGAAGTGCGCCTGCCCGGTGGCCGTTTTGATCGGCTGGATTTCGATGCCGGGCGACCGCATATCGAGGATGAAGTAGCCGATGCCGCGATGCTTGCTGGCTTCGGGGTCGGTGCGCGCCAGCAGGGCGCCAAGGTCGGCGTACTGCGCCAACGACGTCCAGATCTTGTGGCCGTTGATCCGCCAACCGCCGTCGACCTTGGTCGCCCGAGTGGCCAGCGACGCAAGGTCGGAGCCGGCACCCGGCTCACTGAACAGCTGGCACCAATGAATCTCGCCGCGTTGGGTCGGCGGAATCAGCTTTTCTTGCAGATCTTTTGGTGCAGCGGCCAGCACCGAGGGCAGGATCCACTCGGCGATGTTCAGCGACGGCCGGACCAGCCCGGGTCGCTTGGCGAACTCTTCGTCGATGATGAGCTGTTTGAGGGGACCCGCGTCGACGCCCCACGGCGCCGGCCAGTGCGGAGCCATCAGGCCGGCGTCGGCCATCAAAGTGCGCTGGGGCCCGGAGGCCTGGTCCGGGTAGTCGCCGTGCGGTGCCGGCTGGTCATTGCGCAATTGCATTGCGGCATCGAGGGTCTCGGCCACCCACGCCCGGAACTGCGATTCCGCGTCGCCGAGGTCGACCGACATGTCGCGTTGCTGGGTGCAGGTCAGCTGGCCCAGGCGGCGGGCCCAGCGATTCGCCGGGCCGATCGAGGCCGCGAGGCTGATCGCCCGCCGCCAGTACAGGTGCAGATCGTGCTCCCAGGTGAACCCGATGGCCCCGAACATGGTCAACGCGTCGAGGACGAGGTCGGGTACCGGTGAGATCGCGATCACCGCCGCACCGGCGGCGGCCATGCGGTGCTGGTCGATCGCTTCGTCGGCGGCGCGCACCGCGTCCCAGGCCGCCGCGGTGGTCAGCTCGCTGCTGACCAACAGCATCGCGGCGTTGTGCTGCAACGCCTGGAAGGTACCGATCACCTTGCCGAACTGTTCGCGGATGCGCAGGTGCGCGGTCACCGCTTCGACGCACCACTGCACGATGCCGGCCATCGCGCTGGCCAGCAGGCCCAGCGTGACGCACCGCGCACGCTCGGGATCGATCCCGGTGAGAACCTGCGCGCCGGCAGCGCGATAGTCGTCGAGCCGCAAAATGCCGGCGTCCGCGACCAGGTCCGTACCGTTGACGGACTCCGCTGTCGCCGTGGGGTTTTCGCTGTCGACGGCCACCCAGACCACGCCGTCGCCTTCCGCGCGGGCGCCGACGAGGACCGTTCGCGCCGCGCACACGCCCGCGGTGACCTCCGACGCCCCGGTGATCCGCCATCCCCCGCCGTCGGCGTGCGCCCTGAAGTCGCCGTCGTCGGGGAGCACGATGGCCGCGGTGACGCCGGCCGACAGGTCGCGCAGCAGCGCTTCGGCGGCCGGTGTCGGATCGGCGAGCAAGGCGACGGCCCCCGCGGCGACCGTCGGCAGCAGCGGGCCGGGCAACAACGCCTTGCCCGCCGCCTCCAGAACGCAGGCCGCGTCGATCAGCCGGCCGCCCTGGCCGCCCAGGCTCTCCGGCAAATGCACGGCGTGAAAGCCGTTGCCGACGAGGGCATCCCACCATCCGGGGCGCCGCCCCGCCGCGAGGTCCTCGAAGCTGTCACGGGTGGCGGCGACGGGGGCGTGCCGGCCGGCGAACTGCCCAACGGCGTCGCTGAGCTCCTGCTGCTCCGGGCTCAGTCCCAGGGTCACGATGACGGCCGGGAGGTGACTATGGTTGGCCGCACGGACTGATATCCTTCCGAGACTTACAAGACGGACCGTCTCGTCTTGTGGCAGACTACCGGGGGTAGTCAGGCTATGTAAAGCGGGCCGCCGCGGCAGTGAGGATCACCATATGCCAAGCGATCTCACTCAGGTGAGCACGCCGAGGCGGCGCAGCGAGAAGTCGCGCACGGCGATCGTCACCGCCACGCGCGAGCTGCTTCTCGAGCGCGGCTTCGACGGCCTGACCATCGAGGCGGTCGCCGCCCGGGCCGGCGTGGGCAAGCAGACCATCTACCGGTGGTGGCCGAGTCGCCCGGCGCTGGTCGCCGACGTCATGCTCGAGGACGCCGATCGGCTGCTGGCGTCGGTATCCCATACCGGCGACCTGACGGCGGACCTGGTTCGCTGGGTGGGCAAGCTGGCGACCAGCCTGACGACCGCCCGCGGCGCCGCGATGTTGCGAACCCTGACCGTCGCCTGCATGGAACACGAGGACACCGCCGTCAGACTGCGCGCCGGATTCAGCGCGCCGCTGCACGAAAGCGTGCGGGCCCGGCTGCTCGCCGACGGCATCGCCGCCGCCACGGCCGAATCGGCCGCGGACGCGATCGTCGGCGGTGTGGTGTATCCGATCCTCTCCGGCGCACAGCCCTACTCACGACGACGGGCCGAGCGCACGACGCGGCTCATCGTCGAGGCGCTCAAAGGCTGATCACCCGATCGTGATCGCTGCCAGGCCCCGACTCACGCGGTCCGGTAGGGAGCCCCCGTGGCTGAGCCAGTCGTCGAGGGCGATCCGCACGGTCGCCATCGCCAGGGCGCCGATCAGGCGGGGCCGGGGATCGTGGTCCGCCAATCGCGGCAGCCGCGGCGCGATCAGCTCGGCGATCGCCAGCTCGTAACGCACATAGATGTGCAATGTCCACGCGTCCAACGTCTCGGAAGACCTTGTCAGAACCGCCAAATCGCGAACCTGGTCCTCGATGTCGCCGAACCCGGCGGCGAGCTCGGAGAAGGCGCCGATAACGGCGGCGGTGGCGCTCAGGCCTTCGGGCTGGGCGGCCAGGGCGGCGGTGATCCGGTTGAGCCAATGGACCGTCATGCCCTCGGCGACGGCGTCCTCCTTGGAGTTGAAGTAGCGGAAGAAGGTCGCCCGTCCGATGTCGGCCTCGTCAGCGATGCGGTCCACCGTCGCGCCGGCCAGGCCGCGATCGGCGACCAGCTGAGCGGCGGCGGCGGCGATGCGCTGACGCATGGCCGTTCGCTTGCGTTCGGCCAACGATGTCGTGGCAGCCATTCCCCCGCCTTTTCCGCGAATCGACGCCTAAGTCGTAAGACATAGTCTTAGCATGAGACGATGTCTCACGATACCGATTCGTCCGATCAAACGGCCCCGAAGGCGCGCGCCGCGTGGCAGTTCGTCCAGCAGATGCTTGCGGACATCACCAAGGTCGTGAGCGAAGACGCCGAATCCGAGCGGGAACTGCTCGAAGGCCTGCGGCTGATCGCCCGCGTCTCGTCCCTGTGCGCACAGATGTCCGTCGAGGCGGACCCCGAGCGGCCCTCCTTCTTCGATATGTGTTCGGACAACCGCATGGTCGGTGGACCCAATCCCGACGGCAACTACTACCTGGCGATGATTCGTGGGGACCGGAGCTACCGGATCACCGGATCCCGGGGCACCAGCGCCTACCTCGGGCTGCAGATCCTGGCCGGGACGGGACTCACGCCGCGCCGCATGGCGGCATACGTCAGCGACAGTGACTTGGCCTTGGACTCAGGCGAATTCGCGCTCGTGCTGTCGACGGACCAACCGGCCGATCTCGCCGGTGCGCAATGGGTGAAGATTCCCGAGGACGCCTCGTCGGTGGTGGTCCGGGAGTACATCGGTGACCGGGCGCTCGAAGAGTTGGCCACGCTGCGGATCGAGGCCTTGGACCCCGGCCCGCTGGCGCCGCTGAAGGACGGCGAACTCGCCGACCAGTTCACCGCGATGGCGTGGTCACTGATGAAGCTCGCGACGTTGCACCGCACCGTCAAGCCGGAACTGCTCGACATGCCCAACATCTTGCTGACCGCCGAGGCCGCCAACCTCGGCGCCGCCGATACCACCCCGGACAACCTGTACATGATCGGGACCTACCGGCTCGAACCGAACGAGGCCCTGGTTCTCGACATCGCTCCCCCCGATACCCGGTACTGGAACGTCACGCTGGAGAGCATCTGGCACGAGTGCCTGGAACCGCGCGCCCGGCACAGCTCGGTGACCAACCGCGGCGTCTTGCCCGACTCGGACGGCCGGGTGCGAATTGCGATCTCCGCGAAGGACTTCGGAGTCGGCCATTGGCTCGACACCGGTGGCCGGCATCGCGGCTTCGTCGTCCTGCGCTGGCTGGACAACCCCAGCCCTCCCGACGTAGCAGTGGCGGTGCGCCGATGTGAGGAGCCGGTATGACACTGAAGGACCGATTCGCCCCCGAACGGCTGATAGCCACCGCCTGCGAGGAAGTCGGCAGCGACGACTTCGGCGCCGAGGGGTGGCGGCCGGGCTTGCACCGCCTCACCGACGGGCTGATCAACGACGCGCGCCTGTCGGACATCGGCGTGGAGATCGCCCACCTCGACATCATGCGGGCCCTGAAGAATCGCCTGGGCGTGATCGCCTGGCGCAAGCAGCATCCCGAGATCGCGACGAAACCGGTTGCGGCGCCGATCTTCATCGTCGGTCAGCCCCGTACGGGGACCACGATCCTTTACGACCTGCTCGCCCAGGACCCTGCGCTGCGCGCCCCATTGACCTGGGAGGTCGACGAGCCTTGCCCGGTTCCGCAGCCGGAGACCTATCACGACGATCCGCGCATCGCGCAGGCGCAGGCCACCATCGAGATGTCCGAGCAGATCATGCCGGGATTTCTGGCGTTTCATCCGATGGGCGCCCTCGTCGGCCAGGAGTGCGTGCGCATCACGGCCGCAGAGTTCGTCAGCATGATCTTTTCGGTGCAGTACCGCCTGCCGAGTTACTACCGCTGGCTGCTCTACGAGGCGGACCACGCGGGTGCCTACCGCTTTCACCGAATCTTCCTGCAGCACTTGCAGTCCGGCGTTCCCGGGCAGTGGTTGCTGAAGTCGCCGGCGCATTTGTGGCAACTCGACACGCTGCTGGCCGAGTACCCCGACGCGTTGATCGTGCAGACCCATCGCGACCCGCTCAACGTCATCTCGTCGATCGCCGCGCTGACCCATCACCTGCGCCGGATGTGCAGCGACGAGTCCAGCATCGCCGAGTGCGCGGCGCAGTCCTACGAGGAGATCGTCGTCGGGCTGGAACGCGAGATGACCCTGCGCGACAGCGGGGCGGTGCCGGCGGACCGCGTGATCGACGTGCAGTACACCGACTTCATCAATGACCCGTGGACCACGATCAAGGACATCTACCAGCGGCTCGACCGCGAGCTGCGACCCGACGCCGAGCAGAAGATGCGTGACTTCCTCGCCGCCCACCCCGGTGACGGTGGGCGCGGCCGCTACACCTGGTCGGATACCGGTCTCGACGCCGGCGAGGTCCGCCAGCGGGTGCGCGCCTACCAGGACCGCTACGCGGTGCCGACCGAAAACCTACGGTGAGCCGCACAGCGTCGAACACCGTTGCGACGCTTGAGGTCTCCAACCGAGTAGGATCGCCGCAAAGCGACGGGAGCGGCCATGGACGAAGACTGTCTGAAGCTCACCACCTACCTGGCCGAGCGTCGCCGGACCGACCAAGGCTTCGTGTCCGATGTGCTGCTCGACCTCTATGCCCGGCATCGCATCGCCTGTGGCGTGGTGCTCCGTGGCATCGGCGGCTTCGGTTCCGGGCGCCACCTGAGGACAGACGAGTCGCTGACGTTGTCCGAGGACCCGCCCGTCGCCATCATCGCCGTCGACACCAGGGCGAGGATCGAGGCCCTGCTCGACCCGGTGCTCGCCATCAAGCAGCGGGGCCTGGTCACTTTGGAGCGGGCGCGGCTGCTACGCGACGGCGGGGAACTCCTAGAGCCGCTGCAACTTCCCGACGAATTGCGGGAAGCCGTCAAGCTGACCGTCTACGTCGGCCGCAAGGAACGTGTCAACGGCGCCCCCGCCTACGTCGCCGTCTGCGATGTGCTGCATCGCCGACGGATAGCGGGCGCATCGGTGCTGCTGGGCGTCGACGGCGTCACCCACGGACAGCGGCACCGTGCGCGCTTCTTCGGCCGTAACGCCAACGTCCCGATGATGATCGTCGCCGTCGGATCCGGCGAGCGCATCGCAGCGGTGCTGCCGGAGCTGATGGGGCTGCTCCGGCAACCCATGGTCACGCTGGAGCGGGTCCGCGTGTGCAAACGCGACGGCGAACTCCTGGAACGGCCGCACGCCCTCCCCGGGGTCGACGAGCGGGGTCTGCCACTGTTCCAGAAGCTGACGATCTACACGTCCGAGTCGGCTTTACGCGGCGGGGTGCCGATTCACCGCGCGATCGTGCAGCGGCTTCGTCAACGCGAAGCGCCCGACGGCGCGACGGTGGTGCGGGGCATCTGGGGCTACCACGGCGACCATCAACCGCACGGTGACAAGTTCCTGTCGCTGCGCCGGCGCGTCCCCGTGGTGACCATCGTCGTCGACACTCCGGCCAACATCGCCGAATCCTTCGACGTGATCGACGAATTGACCCGCGACGACGGGCTGGTGACGAGCGAGATGGTGCCCGCAGTGGTGTCGGACGAACGTGACGCCGGGGACGGCCCGCCCCGGATGGCCGACCACCGCTACTAGCGGCGATCGCGAGCGCGGCGGTGGGGGCACCTCCCGCTTGCGGGGGACCGGGCGAATGCGGGTCGCCGCCACGCTACTAGGTCAGCCGGCGACCGACGCGTCGTAGATCGACTGGATCGCCTTGTCCAGCGTGGCGTTGAACTGCTCGTCGGTTTGGTCGGCGGTGAGCCCCTCGGTCAGCGCGCGGCTGAAGCTGGCGATCAGCCCGTGGTTCTTCGCCAGCAGCTCGTTGGCCTCCTCGCGCGAGTAACCGCCGGAGAGGGCGACCACTCGCATCACCTTCGGGTGCTCGATCAGGGGGAGGTAGAAGTTGGCCTCGGTGGGCAAGCTCAGCTTGAGCATGACGCGCTGCCCGTCGGGCACGTTCTCGAGTTGCTTGGTGATCTCGTCGCGCAGGATGCCCTCGGCCTCGGCCTTGTCCGCGATCGAGATGGTGACCTCGGGCTCGATGATGGGCACCAGGCCGTGCGAGAGCACCTGGTGGCCGAGCTCGAACTGCTGGGCGACCACGGCGGCGATGCCCTTGGCGTTGGCGCCGCCGATCACCGACCGTTCCTTGGTACCGAAGACGCCCTTGCTCACGGCGCGCTCCAGGAGCTCGTCCAGTCCCGGGATCGGCTTCATCAGCTGCACGTCGTCGGACGCCTCGGCCAGGCCCTTGTCGATCTTGAGGATGGGTACCACGCCCTTGGTCTCCCACAGATAGGTGGTGGACGGGGTGCCCTCGATCTCGCGGTCCATGGTCTGCTCGAACAGGATCGCGGCCAGGACGCGGTCACCGGTGAACGCCGGGGAGGTGATGATTCGCGAACGCATCTGGTGGATGAGGTCGAACATCTCCTCTTCGGAGGAATACGCGTCGTCCTGGATGCCGTAGAGGCGCAGCGCCTTGGGCGTCGAGCCGCCGCTCTGGTCGAGCGCCGCGATGAACCCCTTCCCCGACGTCATCCGCTCCGCTTGCTTCTCGTTCGGCATGGAAGTTCTCCACTCCTTCGTGGTCGGCGTATGGTCACCGCGCCTGCGGTGCCAAGCACCCTGCGCTAATCGTGCCGATCATATTCGGCCGATCAGCGCCCGGGGAGGCAGGTCGTTACAGCTCGGCTTGGTCTGCCCGCGCGGAGGCGGGCCTGACCCGCCACAGCGCCATCCGATCGAGAAGCCCGTCGCGCAGCACGAGCGTGTGAAAGAGCACCGCGCACATGTGGGCGGTGAACGTCAGAAACAGCAGCAACGCGAAGGCGCCGTGGCACTCGCGCAGCACCGCGAACACGTCGATGCTGTGCGGCGCGATGCCGGGCAGTCGCAGCGGCCCCACCAGCGTGACCGGAAACCGCGCCGCCGAGAGCATGGCCCACCCGGTGAGGGGCTGCACCAGCAGCAGGGCGTAGAGCAGATATTCCGACCACGTCGCGATGCGCCGTTCGGCGCGACTCATCGTGGACAGAAACGGCGGGGGCCGATGTCTGAGCCGATTCGCCAGCCGCACCACCGCGAACACCAGGATCAGCACACCGAGCGGGCGATGGATGGCCAGCAGCAGCGGGTAGTAGCTCAGCGCCGCGACCATGGTGACGCCGATGAGCAGTTGGGCTATCACCATCGGCGCCATCAGCCAGTGCAGCACGCGGGACGGGAGCGCGAACCGGGCCGTGGCGTTGGCGTCGCTCACCGGAGCACCCGGGAAACGTCGACTGCGCTGGGTGTCTTGGGTTCCTCCGCGCGGCGGGTGAACGAGCGGGCGTAGACGGCCGATCTCGCTGCGAGTAGCGGGTCGTCGGAGGCGGTGATGCCGTCCGGCAGCACCAGCGGGTCGAAGTTGATATCGCGAGCGTTGCCGGGCGCCTCGGTCTGCACCGCCGTGACGGTGATGGTGCCGGCGTCAATGGTTCGGCGCGATCGCGGCCAGGGTTTCGTCGCGTCGTGGGTCGGATCATCCGGCTCCCCCACCGTGAGCACCAGCCGCCAAGTGAGCGGTCGCTGCGCGAGCGCCCGGATGAGGTCGTCGAAAAGGTAGTCCTTGCCGGCCGGTGACGCCGGCGCGCCCGCCACTTCCTGCGGAACGGCGGCCCAGCGCACCGGAACGGTTGCCCCCGCGCCGTTGGTGAACCGAAACGCGTTCAGGCCGTAGAACGCGCTGTCGGCGAACCCCACGCTGGGCGGGGTCTGCTTGATGACCTTCATCGCCGCGACCGTCTCGGGGTGACGGTCGAGGAACGCGGCCATCTTCTCCGGGTCGGCCTTGCCCGTCCCGGCCACCGGTTTGGACGCGAGCAACCGGTCGTAGAAGCCCTGCGGCGTGCTGTCCGGAAAGACGGGGATGTTGACCATCGCGGTGCGCCATTGCTGGCCGTCGGGGCCCTGGAAGAGCAAGCCCAGTCCGCGCACCGTGGTCGGCGCGTCCGCCTGATCCGGCAGGCCTCCCGACAGCGAGAACCGGCCGATCACCGGCACGTTCCCCGCCCGGAAGACTGCGGCCCGGCAGATCGCCGCCCCCGCCCCGGTGCTCGTAAATGTTCCGACCGCGCTGAGCCCCTTGGCGTGATTCCGGCGAAAGCCGTCGTGGCGTCCGTAGACGTTTTCGAAGCGGTCGGCGAACCGGGGTGGTGTCAACGCACCGGGTCGCAGCCAGCCGCCCGCGTAGGCGAAGCCACCGACGTCGACCGCGGCGATGCCGGCCACGGCTCCCATGCCCAGCAATGCGCGCCGTCGTGTCACCGCGTCGGGACGGGCGCCGGTGGGCTCGACATCGGCCCGCGGGTCGTCTTGCTCGCTACCGCGCTCACCGGGCTCCACGCCGACCGTCCTTCCACATTTGTGCAGGCCACGGGGGCCGGGCTGGACACGAGTCCGGTACAGGCAATTCACGCATGAGCCAATGCCATGCGCAACTTCTGCGGGGGGCGTCGCACACATTCACAGGACGGCGCGCCGGGGCGATTCGTTCACTCGTTTTGGGTGTGGTTCGCCGCGTGTCATACCATCGAATAAACAACTTGCGGCTGCATCTGTAGCTAGAGCGCAGATCGACGGAGTGTCTCTCCTCCGAAGGCAAGCGCTTTCCGTGGGGTTGAACAAGCAGCCCCCGGTGTTGGCAGTGGCTGTTCTAAGAGCTAACGGTGTCCCCAGGGACCGAATGTGAGTGATAGACCATGGGCGAATTAACTGGCGATCCAATCGATCCGACCGCTTTCTCAGTAGGAAAACAGCAGGTAGATGATGCGGTCGTGCTGACCGTCTCGGGTGAAGTGGACATGCTCAGCTCGCCGCATCTGGCCGAGGCCATCCAGACCGCGATGGCGACCAAACCCGCCGCGCTGATCGTGGACCTGTCGAAAGTGGATTTCTTGGCCTCAGCCGGGATGACCGTCCTGGTGACGGCGCAGGCGGACACCGAGCCGCCGACAAAATTCGCTGTCGTCGCCAACGGCTCGGCGACGAGCAGACCGATCAAACTGATGGGAATCGACAGCGTGCTCGCGCTCTACAGCTCGCTAGACGACGCTCTGAGCGGCATTGCTGGTGGGTGAACCTCGAGATGGGGGCACAACTGGGAACGATGGGCCGCTCTGATCCTCAACCGCATGACGTGTCGAACATCGATGACCGCTTCCGCTTCACGCGGAATCGGGTCGCCGCCGACCGGCGCAGCGCTGCTCGGGCCCGAGCCGAATTCCGGGTCTGGCTCGAAACGCATTTCAGTCTCAGTTCCGACCGGTTCAGCGACGTCCTGCTGGCGGTAAACGAAGCCATCGCCAACGCCGCCGAATTCGCCTATTGCCAGACCTCCCAGCGCGGGACGCTGGACGTGAGCGCGGCCTATGACCGGCCGGCCGACACCTTGTCCGTCACCGTCGACGATCGCGGCCGTTGGCGTCAGCAAGTTCCGGCCCGCTACCGGCAGCAACTCCGCGGACGCGGCATCCCGTTGATGGAGACACTGGCCGACGAGGTGACCATCGACCGCACCCCGCGCGGCACCCGCGTCACCTTGACCTGGACCGATCTGACCCAACGCCCGGGCGCTTGAACCCGCGCTATCCGGCGTGCGTCCGATGTGCTTGGTCCGCAACGGAATTCATTGTTGTGGGGAACTGACCCCGTAACATCTGCGCCATGGAACCGAGCCGCCGATGGGGCGACGACCGCGCGATCCTCGACGACGAGGAGGCCCGCAGGCGCATTTTGGACGCCGCGGGCCGCTGCATCGCGCAGCGCGGCAACACTCAGTTCCGGATGGGTGAGGTTGCCGACGAGGCGGGGGTGTCACGGTCCACGGTCTACCGGTACTTCCCCGGCCGCGACGACGTTCTGCTGGGCCTGATCCTGAAGCGGGTCGACCACGCGCTCGGCGAATTGGTCCGGTCGCTGGCCGCCCCCGACGATCCGGTGCGGTCGGTGCCCGAGATGGTGCTGGCCCGCGTCGAGTCGGTGGACGGCGATCCACTGAACGAGGCACTGTTCGCCGCCGAGAGCACCGCCGTCGCGACGGCCCTCGAGAAGGGTTCGGAGCCCATCGTGGAGACGCTGTTGCGGCACTACCAACCGCTGCTGGATCGGTGGAAGTCGGCCGGTCGTCTGCACGCCGATCTCGACCCGCGGTCGGTCGTCCAATGGCTGCACGCGACGACGTTGTTTCTCCTGGCGCCCTCCTGGCGGTACCGCCCTGCCGCCGACAAACGCGAGTTCGTCGACCAATTCGTGGTGCGGGCCCTGGTACCCGAGATCAGACAATAACGACGTATTGTCTGATATCCGGTCTTTGAAGTATTTTTGATTGACCCCGTGCCGCGACGTCCGAACGGCTCGCGGTGCGGGTGACACGTCCGCACCAAGAAACGAAAAGTATGAATAACCCTGTGACGCGGGCGATTTCGGCCGCCGGCTTGGCCGCTCACCTGGGCCGCGGCGTGGGCCGGGTAGCCACCGACGCGGTGGTCGGCGGCCGATTGGGGTTGCCCCGGCGGGTGCAGGACATCGACGCGGCCGTGCTCTCCAAGGTGATGGGCACCGCCGTCCGAACGGTCCGCGTCCTGAGCGCCGACGCGGGGACGTCGTCGCGGGCCCGGCTGGTGCTGACCGGAAAGAATGTCCCCGACTCGGTGTTCGTCAAGCTCGCGGCGAAGACGGCGGCCACCCGGTTGATGGGCGAGTTGGGCCGGCTCGGGCCCACCGAGGTGCGGTTCTACCGCCAGCTCGCACCGCAGATCGTCGGCGCCCCGTACGCGTACGGCGCGGCGTTCGACCCGTGGACGGGGCGCTACCTGCTGGTGCTGGAGGACCTTCCCGCCGAGTCGTGCGAGTTCCCCGACACCCTGCACCCGCTTTCGCCCGAGCAGGCCAGCCTGATCGTCGAGCTGCTCGCCGACCTGCACGCCACCTTCTGGAACCGACTCCCCCGCGACGGGCGCGGCCCGCTGGGCTGGCTCTACACGGCGTCCGGCGACGTCACTTCCCTGCTGACGGGCACGCTCATGCACGCCTCGATCAAGCGCCTCGCCGAGCGCACCGAGATCCCCGTCGAAAGCGGCCGCTTGATCGCCGACAACTACCGGGCCGTCGCCGCCCTCATCGACACTCCCCCACACACCGTCATGCACGGCGACGCGCACCCGGGCAACATGTACTTCCACGGCGGCAAGGCCGGCCTGCTGGACTGGCAGGCGGTGCGGCGCGGGCACCCGTCGCGGGAACTGGCCTACACGCTGATCACCAGCCTGACGCCCGAAGACCGCCGGACGACGCAGCGCGAACTGCTCGACGACTACCGGCGCTCGCTCGCCGCGGCCGGTGGGCCCGAACTGGACCGCGACGAACTCTGGCTGCGCTTCCGCCAGGCTGCGCTGTACGCGTACGTGGCGCCGCTGATCACCGCGGGCATGGGCGGCATGCAGGTCGAGGACATCGCCATGGAAGGGCTGCGGCGCGGTGTCGAGGCGCTCGACGATCTGGAAACGGTCGCGGCGCTGATGAGTTCGCTTTGAGGCAAGCAACTTTCGCCGAACCTATTGCGATGGCCGCCGCAAGAGTTACGCTACTTCCCGTAGCGTAATGCTGCGGGTCTTTTGCGCCTTCAGCCCATGGCGGCAAGGAGAGTCTCATGTTCGACCTGAAAATCGTTGGTGGCACCGTCGTCGACGGCACCGGCGCGGAACGCTATCGCGCCGACGTCGGGATCAAGGACGGCAAGATCGTCGACGTCGTCCGCCGCGGGGCCGATTCCCCTGAGATGGGCGGTGAGGCCGCCGAAACCATCGATGCCACCGGCCGGGTGGTGGCCCCGGGCTTCGTCGACATCCACACCCACTACGACGGACAGGTGAGTTGGGACAGCTTGCTCGAGCCGTCGAGCGGCCATGGCGTCACCACGATCGTGACCGGAAACTGCGGCGTCGGCTTCGCGCCGGTGCGGCCCGGCACCGAGAAGTGGCTCATCGAGCTGATGGAAGGCGTCGAGGACATCCCCGGCACCGCGCTCACCGAGGGCATCACCTGGGGATGGGAAACCTATCCCGAGTATCTGGACGCGATCGGCAAGCACAAGTTCGCGGTCGACGTCGGCAGCCAGGTCGCCCATGGCGCCGTGCGCGCCTACGCGATGGGCGAGCGGGGTGCGCGCAACGAGCCGGCCACCCCCGAGGACATCGAGGCCATGGGCCGGCTGGTTAGGGAAGCGATCGAGGCCGGCGCGCTCGGATTTTCCACCTCCCGCACGATGGGGCACCGTGCGATGGACGGCGAACCGGTCCCTGGCACCTACGCCGCCGAGGATGAACTGTTCGGCCTCGGGCGGGCCATGGCCGCCGGCGGCCAGGCGGTGTTCGAGCTGGCCCCGCAGGGATCGGCGGGCGAGGACATCGTCGCTCCCAAGAAGGAACTGGACTGGATGCGGCGGTTGAGCGGCGAGATCGACCGGTCGGTGTCGTTCGCCCTCATCCAGGTGGACGCCGACCCGAACCTGTGGCGCGAGATGCTCGACCTCTCCGCCGAAGCGCACACCGCGGGCAGCAGGTTGTACCCGCAAGTCGCGGCGCGCCCGTTCGGCATGATGATCGGATTCCAGGGCCACCACGGCTTCAGCCACCGGCCCACGTACCGCCGACTGCAGGCCGAATGCGGCCGCGAGGAACTCGCGCGGCGCCTCGCCGATCCCGCGGTGAAGGCCGCGATCCTGTCCGAGGAAGACCTGCCCGCCGACCCGACCATGTTGTTCGACGGGATGTTCGCTTTGGTGCAGCACTCCCTGCATCGCCTTTACTCACTCGGTAACCCGCCGGACTACGAGCCCACCCCGGACCGCACCGTCGCGGCCATTGCGAAGGCCCGCGGCGAGGATCCGCTGTCCACCCTCTACGACCTCATGCTCGAGTCGGACGCGACCGCCATGTTGATGCTCCCCTTGTTCAACTACGCCGACGGCAACTGCGACGCGATCCGGGAGATGCTGCTGCACCCGGCCGGCGTGCTCGGGCTCTCCGACGGCGGCGCCCACTGCGGGATGATCTGCGACGCTTCGTATCCCACGTTCCTGCTCACGCACTGGGCGCGGGACCGGCGCCGCGGCGAGAAGCTGTCGCTGGAGTACGTGATCCGCAAGCAGGCCCGCGACACCGCCCACCTCTTCGGCCTCACCGATCGTGGCACCATCGAGCCGGGCAAGAAGGCCGACATCAACGTCATCGACATGGACGCCCTGACGCTGCATCCCGCCGCGATGGCCTTCGATCTGCCCGCCGGCGGAAACCGGATCCTGCAGGGAGCCAGCGGATACGCGGCCACCATCGTCAGCGGGACCGTCACCCGGCGCGACGATGTCGACACCGGGGCCCGTCCCGGACGCTTGGTACGCGGAGCGCGTTAAGGCTCCCCGCATGAACGCGCCCGCCGGCAACCCGACCCGCACCCGCGACGAGGACGCGATCGGCACCCCGCCGGAAAGCCCGACCCTGGTACCGGCACAGCGGTATTACTCCCCCGCGTTCGCCGCCCTCGAGGTCGAGCGGATGTGGCCGGAGGTCTGGCAGCTGGCATGCATGGTCGACCACGTCGCCGAACCGGGCGATTATTTCGAATACCGCTGCGGCCCATACGGTGTGCTGATCGTGCGCGGTGACGACGGGGTGCTGCGCGCCTTCCAGAACGCCTGCCGCCACCGCGGCAACTCCGTGTGCGTGGGTTCGGGCTCGGGGCTGCGAGAGCTCAAGTGCGGCTATCACGGCTGGACCTGGGACCTGGCCGGCACGCTCAAGCGGGTGCCCAACCGCAAGGGCTTCGGGTCGCTGAAGATGTCTGACTTCCCGCTGGTGCCGGTGCGGGTGGACATTTGGGAGGGACTCGTCTTCGTCAATTTCGACCTCGACGCGATGCCGCTGCTCGAGTACCTGGAGGCAGTGCCCGAGGACATCGCGTGGTGCCGGTTGACCGACTTCCGCTGCTATGCCACGCTGACCGTGGAGGTCGACGCGAACTGGAAGACGATCGCCGACGGCTACAGCGAGACCTACCACATACAGACGCTGCACCCGGAATTGCTGCGCTGCGTCGACGACATCCATGCACCGCAACAGATCTGGGGTCACACGGGAAAATCCGACCAGCCCTACGGGGTGCAGAGCCCACGCTTCGAGGGCGCGCTGAGCGACGAAGAGGTTTGGGACGCTTACGTTTACACGCAGGGCGCACTCATGGGAGCCGCCGAAGGCACACCGTTCCCCGAACACCAACCGGGTGAGACGGCGCGGGACCTGATCGCCGCACACACCCGGGCGTTCGCCGCGACGCGCGGCGTGGACCTCGACTGGGCCGACACGGACCGGATCACCCGCCTGCATCAGTACAACGTCTTCCCCAACATGACGCTGCTGGCCAACGCCGATCACCTGACGGTCATGTGCTCGCGCCCCGGCCCGGATCCCGACCGGGGCGAGCTGGTCATGTTCCTGATGACGCGGATGCCGCCGGGCGCCGCACGCGCCAAGCCGACCGATGTCCGGGTGACCGCCGGTGAGGCCGAGCCCGGCGTAGTGCTCACCCAGGACATCCGGGTGCTCGCGGGCCTGCAGCGCGGCATGCATCAGCCGGGTTTCACCCATCTCGTGCTGTCCAGCGAGGAACGGCGCGTGATCAACATGCATCGCAACCTGGAGCGTTATCTGGACCTACCCCAATCTGAGCGAATGATCGACGGCCCGCCGAATCAACCGTCGCAAACATAAATTCGTGTAGACACGCCGTAATCGGTCCGATGCGATTTAGAATCCGTTTCGTGATGACCCCGTCAAACCCGTGGGGGGACGACCGAGGGCAACTCGCGCATCAGCTACAGATGCGATATCAACCACTCGCGCGAAGACGCGCGCGGCGCATGTGCCAGAACTTCGAGCGGGTCGGCGTCCGAGCCGCGCCTGACCGCGTGCGGGAGATGCTGGCGGGTGCGCCCCTTGCGGCTCACGAAGCGATGGACATCCATTTCGCGCTGATCGCCCTGCGGTTCGAGCGGGAAACACGCGCCGCGCGGTACAAGCGGCTGAAGCGGCAGGGCACCCGCTCGCTGATGTTCGCCGGCTTGGTCCTGGTGGTGTTGAACTTCCTGATGTGCATGGCCTACGGCCTGCTGAACCTGGCCGATCAGGGCGCGGCTCTCTAGGCCCCTCAGCGCGGGACGACGATGCCGTTGTCGTACGCGTAGACGATCGCCGCGGCGCGGTCGCGCAGGTCGAGTTTTCCGAAGATCCGGCCGATATGGCTTTTGACCGTGACGCCGGAGATGCAGAGTTGGTCGGCGATCTCGGCGTTGGAAAGGCCCCGGCCTATCAAGGTCAGTACGTCGAGCTCGCGAGTGGTCAACTCCCCGATCCCGATGCCACGCGGCCCCGGCGCGGCTTTGCGGTACGTGGTGAGCACGCGAGCGGTGACCGCGGGATCCAGGTAGCTGTCGCCCCTGGCGACCGCGCGCACGGCGCGGATCAACTCCTCGGCGGACGAGTCCTTCAGCACAAAGCCGGCCGCCCCCGAGCGCAGCGCCTCGGACAGCAGCTCGTCCTCGTTGAAGGTGGTCAGCGCCAGCACCGGCGGCGCTCCCCCGAGCCTGCGAGTCGCCTCGATGCCGTCGACCCGGCGCATGCGCAGATCCATCACCACCACGTCGGGCCGGTGCTCGGCCACCGCCGCAGGCACCTCGTCACCGTCGGAGCATTCCGCGACGATGACGAAACCGTCCTTGCGCCGCAGGATCCGGCGCAGCCCCGACCGCACCAGTTCCTGATCGTCGACAAGCAGGACGGTGATCTCGGGGGTCTCCGGGGCATGTGGGATCACGCCTTGCACCACCACGGGCGCCAGCCGGTGTCGCCTTCGTGCAGCGGTATGTCGGCGCGCACCGACCATCCGTCGTGGGTCGGGCCGGCGTCGATGGCCCCGCCCAGCAGCTCGACACGCTGGCGCATGCCGCGCAACCCGCGCCCCTCGGCGGAATGCGGGGCGGCGATCGCCACGGGCAACCGGTTGTCGACTGTGAGACTCGCCGACGTTACCGAGACAGTCAGCGCCACTGTGGATTTCGAATCCGGGGCGTGCTTGGCGATGTTGGTCAGGGATTCCTGGGTGATGCGGTACAGCGCGAGGCCGACCGCCGCCGAGACGCGTTCGGTGGCACCGTCGATGCGCAGCACGACGTCCAGGCCGGCGCGCTGAAAATCCGCGACGAGGACGCCGACGTCGTCGATGCCGGGTTCGGGAGTGGTCTGCGCCGATTTCGTCGGCGAGCTGTCCAGCAGCCCGACGGTGCGCCGGATGTCGGCCATCGCCTGCCGGCCCAGGCGTTCGGCCTGTTCGAGCGCCTCGACCGCGTCGTCGACGTCGCGGTCCTGCTGCAGTCCGCGGCGGGCGCCCGTCACGTGCAGCAAGGTGATGCTGAGCGAGTGGGCGATGACGTCGTGCACTTCGCGGGCGATGCGCCGCCGCTCGTCGGCGGCGGCGTGCTCGGCCAGCATCTTCTGCGCCTCGATCTGTTCGGCCAGCAGTAGCCGTTGAGTGCGCATCACGTAACCGAGGAGCCAACCCGCCCCGACGAAAGCGAGGTACAGCCCCACCGTGTCCAGGCGGTGCAGTCCAGAGGCGGCGAGCAACAACGCGGCCGCCGACGCGGCGGACAACAAGCCGACCGCGATAGAGCTCAATGTGGCGATAGACAACACCAACAGCACCAGCAGAGCCGGGGCGAAATCGGCATGAATCGGTGTCGACGTACCGAACAGCATCATGGCGGTGGCTGTCATCCATGTCGCCCACATCAGCCCCGGGCTGAGCTTTGTGTTCAGAAAGAAGAACACCAGTGTCGGTGCGATGGACACCGCGAACGCGGCCAGTCCGACGGGCAGGTCCGCGGTGGGACGCTGCAGGACCGCGATCACCGCGCCACCGACATGGCTCACATCGACGGCGATGAACGACGCCCAGGTCAGACCTACGGGAATCAACTCGCCTCGGCGGCGAAGCTGTTCGCGCAAGTAAGTCGCTGCGGCACGCAACATCGTCCAATCCTAAAAGAGCTCGCCACCTGCTCACATCATGCCGTGGGCGGGACGTGCCTCCGCCCGTGGTAGGAGGTGAAGACTGCACCCCGGCACGACGCGCGGCGGGCGGCCGATTTCCTAGCGTTTCAGTCATGACATGGACACTGCTGCACGACCGGATGGCCTTCATGGCCGAAGTGATCAAAGCCGCCGACACCGATCCCGAGGCGGCACTTGCGTTGGTCGCCAACTCATCCGAGGTGCCTCGGCTGTTCGGCGACGAGGAGGGGCTACTGCTTTCGTTGGGACAGCGCTGGATCACCATGCTGGTGGCCAAGCTGGATCAGGCGGCGCACGAGGGCTTGTCGGCCGAACAGGTGCGGGCTGATCTCGAGATCGCCGAGCCCGGCCTGCACGCCTTGGTCAGGATCGGCTCCCGGCGATCGCTGCGAATGCGCTCCCAGTGCCGCGGCGAGCACGTCGCCGTGGGCCTCTTCGGCGGACCGACGGGCCATCGGCAGACCGTTGCATGACGGACGGGGATTACTGAGCCGGCTCACCGGCCGCTACGCCGTTCTCGTCGTCGGCCTGTGGGTCCTGGCGGCCGGCGCCGCCAACCTGGCGTTCCCGCAACTGGAGCGAGTCGTCGACTCGCACGCCAGGTCATTCATGCCGACGGACGCACCGAGCGCGGTCGCCGCCTCGCGGGCCGCCCAGCTGTTCGATCAGACACCCAGCAACAACTTCGTTTACGTTGTGCTGGAACGCAATCAGAAGCTGACGCCAGATGACCGTCAGTTCTACGACGCGGTGACCACGACGCTGGGCTCCGATCACCGTCACGTGTACGCGGTGACCGACCTATGGTCGCAGCCCGCCACGGCCGCCGGTGCGCAGAGTTCGGACGGGCGGGCCGTCAGCGTCATGGTGCGGCTGGCCGGGATGCTCGGCACCGCCCAGGCGCGCGATTCGGTGAACGCTGTCCGCGCCACCGTCCAGAAGCTCTCACCGCCGGCCGGCCTGGAAGTCCATGTCACCGGGCCGGGCGCCACGATCGTCGACGAGTTCTCCGCGATCGATCGACAGATGCTCGGAATAACCGCCGCGACCATCGGTCTCATTTTGCTGTTGCTACTCGCGGTGTACCGATCGCCGATCGCGGCCGCGATTCCGCTGGTCTCGGTCGGGCTCGCCTTGGCGCTGGCCCGCGCCGTCGTCGCCGCGCTCGGGCAGTCCAATGTGGTCGAGGTGTCGCTGTTTTCGGTGGCGCTGATGGCGGCCATGACCCTGGGTGCGGGCACCGACTACGCGATCTTCCTGGTCGGCCGCTACCACGAAGGCCGCCGCCGCGGCGTCGCGCCGGCCCGGGCGTTGACCGAGGCCTACCGCTCCATCGCGCCCGTGGTGATCGGGTCGGCATTGACCGTGTCGGTGGCACTGGCCTGCCTGGTGTTCGCCCAGGTGGGCTCGTTCCGGAGCGCCGGGTTGCCTTGCGCCATGGGCATTCTGGCCACCATGGTCGCGGCGCTTACCTTGACGCCCGCGCTCATGAGCCTGGCCATCCGCCGGGGGTATCTCGAACCGCGTCCGTCGACGACGGCGCGGCGCTGGCGCCGCGTGGGGACGGCGGTGGCGCGCTGGCCCGGACCGATCCTGGTCGCCGCCGGCGGGATGACTCTGCTGATCGCGTTACCGCTGACCGGCATGCGGGTCGGCTTCAACGAACCCGCCGCCACGCCGTCTGCCACCGACTCCAACCGCGGCTATCTGAGCGCAGACCGGCATTTCGCGGCCAACTCCCTGTTGCCCGACGTCGTCGCGATCCAGGCCGACCACGACCTGCGTAACCCGGCCGGCGTGATCGCCATCGAGCGAATCACCCGACACATCATGGCCGTACCGGGGGTGCGCGCGGTGCAGTCCGCCAGCCGCCCCGACGGCAGGGTGCCCGAACAGGCGACGTTGAGCTATCAGGCCGGCGTGCTCGGCCGCCAGTTCGGCGACTCCATGGGTGCGCTGACCCAGCGCCTCAAGCGGGTCTCCGAGCTGGACAGCGCGCTGGCGCAGACCCAGGTTGCGGTGGATGGCCTAGGCAACGGATTGCGCGGTGGCGGTGCGGGATTGGCGGAGGTGTCCGGTGCCGCCGACGACATGCGGGCCGGCATGGACGGGTTGCAACGCAACGTCACGACCGTGTCGGGTTACCTCGACCCGCTGCGGGACTTCGTCGGGCGGACGGCCGACTGCGCCGCCAATCCGATCTGCTCCACGGTGGACCGAGTGCTCGCGCCGGTCGACAGCCTGGTCCAGACGTCGTCGCGCCTCGACGACGGCGCCGCGAAACTGACCAGCGGCTCGAACACGGCCGCCACCGCGATGGCGAGTCTGCCGCAGAGCGTCAGCTCGATGAAAGACGCCTTGGGGCAAGCCCGCTCGGCTACCCATGACCTACTGGGCCTCACCGACACGCTCGGACCCCAGATGCGTCAGCTGACCGACTACCTGAACGAGATAGCGACGCAATTTCAGGGCAGTGGCGCGGCGGACTTCTATATGCCGCAGCGGGCGTTGACCGATCCGCGGTACACCACCGCGTTGAGTCACCTGATCTCCGAGAATGGCCGCGCCGCTTACCTGCTGGTCTACGGGGACGGCTCGGAGTGGGGCGGCGACGGAGCCAAGCGCGCGGACCAGGTGCGCGCCGCCATCAAGGAGGCCACCAAGGAAGGCACCCTGACGCCGGTGGAGGTCGACCTTGCCGGCGTCGGCCCGGTGACCGCCGATCTGCAGCGCTTCGTCGCCGGTGACACCAAGCTGCTCGTGGGCGCCGCGTTGGTGCTCATCTTTCTGATCGTCACGGCGATGCTGCGCAGCCCCGTCGCGGGCCTGGTCGTGGTAGGGACCGTCGTCACCTCGTACGCGTCGGCTATCGGTGCTAGCGTGCTGATTTGGCAACACCTGCTGCACCAGGATCTGCACTGGGCCGTCGCCCCGATCGCGTTCATCGCCCTGATCGCCGTCGGCGCGGACTACAACCTGTTGCTGGCGTTGCGCATCAAACAGGAAGCGGCAGCGGGCCTGAAGACCGGCATCGTTCGCGCCTTCGGAGGCACCGGCGGTGTGGTCACCGTTGCCGGCATCGTCTTCGGACTCACCATGCTGGCGTTGCTGAGCAGCAGCGTACTCAGCATCGCTCAGATCGGCACGACGATCGCCGTCGGGCTGTTGCTCGACACCCTGGTCGTGCGGGCTTTCATCGTGCCGTCCATCGTGGCGCTGCTGGGCCGCTGGTTCTGGTGGCCACGCACGCTCCCCCGTCGGCCCGGCGCCGTGGAAAGGCTTGAGCCGGCGCCGGTTCCGGTGGCTACGGCTGTTGGATGACCGTCGACGGAAGCCCGACCAGCACGCCTTCGACGTCGCCGTCGGCGCTCACCAGCAGGCCTCGTCCGGGCGGGAGCGCCTGGGCGCGGACCAAGCGGTTGATCCGGTTTTGCGGGTCGTTGTCCATGTAGAGCTGCGCGACCTTCGCCGAGTTCTGGAACCGCATCCACGGATCCATCTGCAGCGTGGCAAAATTCGCGCTGTTGCGGGTGGTGAACACATGCAGCCCGATCTGGCGGGCCCGTTCCATCAGCTTCCACAACGCCGCCCCCACCGGGGGTTTGGGCGGGTAGCTCTGGTCCGGGCGCAGGTCCTGGACATCGTCGATGAGCACGAAATGCCGGGCGCCCTCCCACGGCTTGAGCGCTCGCAGCTCCTCCTGGCTCAAGCCCTTCGGGGGCAGCCGCGGCAGCAGGATCTGTTGTGCGAGTTGGGTGATCACCTCGTCGATCTCGTCTTGGTCATAGGCGTACGCGCGCACATAGCCGGGCCCGCTCAGATCCCGCAGACCGTGCGGGGCCGTTTTGGGGTCGATGAGCGTCAGCTGCGCTTCCTCGGGGCCGAATCGGTTCATGATCGCCTCACCGATGGACACGAGGGACAGCGTCTTGCCGCAGCCCTGGCGGCCCAGAATCATCAAGCCTGGGCTCTCCTGGAGCTTGAGCGGGACCGGGCGGAGTTCGTGGCGCTCACCGATGGCGAACGCGATCGACAAGTCGTCACCGCTGCGGTGCGCGGCGTCGTACTCCAGGATCGCCCGCAACTCCACGCGCTGCGGAAGCCGTTGCAAGGTAGCATGTTTGGTCACACCCGCGACATCGGCGATCCGCGCGCCGACATCCACGATGCTCACCAGCGCGCCGGTGGCTGGATCGGCAAGCGCCGGGATCCCGACTCGCAGCTCGTGCAGGCTGTCGGTCAGACCGAAGCCCGGACGGTTCAGCGTCCGCCGGGCGGCGTCGCGCGACTCGAGCGACGAGTGCCCCATCTGGCTTTCGCTCGGGTCGGCCAGGCGCAATTGGATTCGCGCCGTGGCGTTTTGCAACAGACTCTGCCGCTGCCCGTGGATCCAGCCGCCGGCGCTGCACATCACGTGCACCCCGTACTCGGGACCGCGGCTGCTCAACGAGATGATGCGATCACCCAGGACAGTGTCCTTCGAATACACGTCGTCGTAGTCGTCCACCACCACGAACACATCGCCGAAGGGATCGTTGGGGTCGGTACCGCCCAGCCCGTCACTGCCCGGCGCGAACCGGCGCTCGCGGAAGCCGTCGAGGTCGATCTTCAGCCGCCGGAACGAGTCCTCGCGCGCGTCGATCAACGCGTCCATGCTGCTCAAGATCCGCTCGATGCCCTCGGCGTCCTTCGGCGACACGATGTCGGTGACGTGCGGCAGTGACGCCACCTGGGCCAGGGTCGCACCGCCGATGCAGAAGAACGTCACGCGCGCCGGGTTGTACATCGTTGCGGCAGAGCACATCAACGTCATCAGGGTGGTCGTCTTGCCGCGTTGCTTGGCGCCCACCACGATGACATTGCTGCGCAGCGCATCGACGGCGTGCACGATCTGCTTGGACTCCTCGGGGATGTCCATGACGCCCACGGGGAACATCAGGCCCGCGTTCTGGCCGTAGTCGACATGCCACGGCTTGCCGCGGTAGGCCGACACCAGAATGTCGACGGGCTCGGGGTCCTCCAGCGGCTCCAGCCACGGCCGGCGCGGCGACCGGTGCGGGACGTCGTGCATCGACTCGCGCAGGACGTCGACGATCTTCTTCCGCTTGAATCCGTCATCGTGGTAGAGGAATTCGTCGGGTTCGGTGTCTGCGGCGGCAGCCGCTTCCAGGGCCGCGGCGTCGGATTCCTCGAGCGGTTGGAACTGCCAGTTGTACAGCCGCGGCTTCGTCAGGGTCATGTCGACGGTGGTCGCGACCTCCTTGCCCTTGGGCACTACGAAGGGAGCCGACAGATAAAAGCAGCGGAACGGTTCGAGATCTCGCGGCCCCACCTTCAGCAGGGCGAAGCCGTTCTCTTTCGACGGCAGGTGGTAGGCGGCGTCCGATCCGATCACCTCGCGGCTGTCGTCGCCGGACTCAGCGCGCAACGCGATCCGGAACGCGATGTTGGACTTGACCTTCTGCAGCGACGACAGGTCCAGCCGCTGCCCGCCCAACATGAAGAAGACGTTGGCGCCACGGCCTTCCTGGCCGATGTGGATGATCAGGTTGATCCACTTCTCGTGATTGGCAAAGAGTTCCAGGTATTCGTCGACGATGACGAGCAGGACCGGCACCGGCGGCAAGTCCCGTCCGGCCAGCCGGATCTCTTCGTAGTCGTTGGCGTCGCGGGCGCCCACCGAGGTGAACAGTTCGTAGCGTTGCTTGATCTCGCCGTCGATGACCCGGCGCATCCGTTCGGCCAGGTGCCGCTCGTCCTTGCCGAGGTTCGACAGGGCGGCCACCACATGCGGGAGGCCCAGGATGTCCTGGGCCGCCGACTCGAACTTCATGTCGACGAAGATGACGTTGAACGTCTCCGGCGAGTGCGTCAGCGCGATGCCGTAGACCAACGACAGGAAGAACTCCGACTTTCCCGACCCGCTGGTGCCGATGACGACCGAGTGAAATCCGAAGCCGCCGAAGTCTTTCGCGCGGATGATGATGTTCTGCAGCTCGCCGGTGGGTTTCGCACCGACGGGGATCTCACACCACCTCTCGTCACCGCGGCCACGCCGCTCGGCCCACAACCGGTCGACGTCCAATTGGCGGGGATCGACGATGCCCAGCGCCCGCAGCAACTCGGTGGCACCGCCGGTCGAATCGGCGATCTCGCTACGCGTGGTCGGCGACCAGCGCGCCATCGCCCGCGCATACCGGTAGGCGCGGTGGATCGACAACTGGTCGGCGTGGGCGAAGAACTTGTCGCGCACCCGAAGCAGGGGTGCCGGGCGGCCGTCTTCGCCGTCCGCGTCGTAGCCGTTCCGGCCGAATTTGACTTCGCCGTTGACGGGTGCGGCGTGCCGCTCGCCCATCTCGAAGACCTGGTCCTGCGCGAAGCCCACGCCGGTGCCGACTCGGGATGCGATGCGCAGCAGGGTGATTCCGGCCTTGCCGACCTGCCCGACCACGCTCTCCCACGCGTCGGGGCTACCGGTGTTGTCGTCGACGATCACCAGGTGTGGTCCCAGATCCACCGTGTCGCCGCCGGTTTCAAGCGCCGATCCCATCGCGCTCGGGCTGGCCGCCGCGGGGGGCGTCCAGGCGCCACGCTTTCCCTTCATATGGAGTTCGGCGCCGAGGGTCTCCTCCAGCTCCTCGGGCGTGGTGAACACCAGGCGCCGCCAGCCGCACGCATCGAACAGCTCGTCATGCAGATTGTGCGGAAGCCACACCATCCACGACCACACCTCGGGACTGCGGGTGACCACCATCAATTTCAGGTCGCGCGGGTTGTGGAACACCGCCAGCGAGCACAACACCGAACGCATCAGCGAGCGCAGCCGGTCCAGGTCGTCGCCGACAAAGCTGAAGCCCGGCGCCGACCTCAGGTTGACCACCTTGGCGATGTCGCGAATCTTGCGCTGCTCCAAGATGAAATCGCGCAGTGCCTGTCCGGTGACGGGTTCGAGCTCCTCATCGGAGGCGATGTCGGGCCACGTCACCGACAACACCGAGTCGGGCGCGTGCTGCACCCCGGTGCCCAACCGCACCTCCAGGAAATCCACGTCGCCGCGGCCGCGTTCCCACATCCGCGGCCCGCCGATGATGGCCCCGAGCCCGCGCGGATCGGAGTGCAACGCGTTCTGCCATTCCCGCTGCGCGCACACCGCGGTCTGGATCTCGTCGCGGTTCGTGTCGAGGTCGCGCAAGTAGCGGCGGCGGCCCTTTTCCATTTCGCCCCAGGTGATCTTGCGCGCGCGTCCGAAGCGGCCGGAAAACGCCAGCATGCTGAACGCGCCGATACCCATTAGAGGGAAGAACCCGGTGGAGAGACTGCGGACGCCCGACACATAGAGCATGACAATGGTGCCGATGAGCGCCACGATCAGCGCCGGCACCCCGATCATCACCCAGATGTTGCGTGGCTCGCGCTCCGGCAAGGCGATCGGCGCATTCGGTGCTACCCGAACGGGTTTCGGCGGCTCGATCTTTTCCCGGTTGATGGGAAACGCTTTCTTGGACATCCCCTAGCCTCCCGCCTTCGCTGATGTCGTCACCACGGCCGCCTTGCCCAGCGCCGGCACCGTGTCACGCGCCACGAGCGCCGCTTCCCGCGACAACGCCGGGCCCGCAGCGAAAGTGCGCAGCAACGGCCACGGCGCCTGCACCGCCGAGGCCGGATCGAGCCCGAGCGCGCGCATCGTGTCGTCGTTGGCGGCGATGCCGAACCGCACGCCGTTGTCCGACACCCAGAACAACGACTCGCGGGAATCCGACGTGATGACCCCGCTGGTCGAGGTGACGAAGTTGGCCGCGCCCGGCAGCACCAGCACCTGGTTGGCGACCACCGATGCAGGGTCGCGGTCGTCGCGCACCAGATGCACGATCCGATCGTCCAGGTACGAGTACACCGGAAGGCCCCGCCCGTTATAGATGACGACGCGGGCCTGCGGATCCGTGGAGCCCTTCTCCCAGCCGACGCAGGTGGTCGGATTCGCCGCCGTGTCAACGAAATTCAGCCGCTTCGTCGGGTAGTAGTCCACGGCCAGCGAGTTCACCTGGGGGATGTTCACCAACACGTCGGGGGTCACCACGCGGGGTGCCGTCGACCCGTACGAGTTCGCGCTGCGGAGCAGATCGGCGACGAAGCTCGTGATCTTTTGCACCCCGTCGGGCAGGAGCACGTAGAACTGCTTGCCACCACCGGCGGTTTGGGCCTGTAACACCGCGCCCACCTGCGAGCCCGAGACCCATGTCGACGGCGCGCCTGCCTGCGGCACGTCCGGGACGCGCAGCGGCTCGGTTGCGGGGAGTCCGTCGTAGAGTGCGCGCGAAATCTCTACCGGCGACGTCACTCCGGGGTCCAGGCCCAGGCTGAGGGTGATTGCCCTACTGGCCGGATCGACCTGCGAGCGTTTGCCGCCCCAGATCACATACGTATTGCCCTCGAACGTCACGAGGACTCCCGCATCGTCGGCCAGCGGGGTCGCGCGGCCGCCGCCGTCGAGCGTGCCCGCGATTGACGTGACGACCGGCTTCTCCCCGCTGCGCGGGCGCCCGGCCGTATCGCACACGGCCCAGGCCGAAATCGCGCCACGATTCACCGGCATCGCCGCCGGCGCGCCCGGGATACCGATGAGCGGCCCGGTCGGATACTTCGCGATCTCGCTGCGCTTCACCCATGTCGGTGGGTTCGCCGTTCCGGTGGCCAGGCGGGCGGACGTCAGGTTCAGGGCGGGATAAAGCCGGCCGTCGATGCGAGCGTAGAGCGCACCGGAGTCGCGGTCGCCGATGATTGCCGATTCACCCACTGCGCCAGTCGGTTTCAGGACGTTCAGCAGCATCATCCAACCGGCGCCGATCGCCACCAACAAGATCGACAACACCAGCGCGGCGGTCTGCTTGCGGTCGTCATGCTTCATCCGCACCGAGAACCGGGTGGTCGCCGCGCGCAGCCGTCGGTTGTAGAACAGGTGACCCGAATTCTGGTCGCGGTTCGACAAACTCAGCGGCATGGTCAATACCCCTTAGGTGATCGGCGCGGATCGGCCTGCTGAATCCGATCGGCCAAATTCGACGCGTCCGCGGCGACGTGATAGCGGCCCATCGCGTAGTTGATGAACGCGCACGCCTGCGCCACCAGATTGTGGATGTCGCGTGACGTGCCCGGCTGGTGGTAGGCCGCGAAGGTGGGCCCGATGAATTGCCAGGCGCCTTTGCTCGGGGTGCCGCGCGCCGCGTTGGAGTCCCAGTCGTTGACGGCGTTGGCGTTGTAGTTGGATTCGCGGCGTGCCACCAGATCCATGCCGCGCTCCCAGCGGGCACGCGCGGCCGGGTCGTGAATGCCCTTGATATCCAGGGCTTTGCGAATCGCCGCCAGGACCGCCGCCCGCCCGCTGCCCTGGTCGCCTCGCATCGCCGCCCGCCTTTGCCGGTAGCGCAACCGCCTTATTCGATGCGCCAGGAGCCGTGCGCGCCGGCGCGAGTTCAGGATGTGCCGGTGCTGGGTGCGCAGCCTCGCCGCCATCCGGGCCATCGCCTCGCGACGCGCCATCGGGGTGTCGGCCGGCGTGGCGTCGGCCTTCGCGTCTTCCAAGACCGCCCGGGTCGCCGTCCTTGCCTGCGTGTGGTCGTCCCGCGCGGTCGCGAGGATCTGTGCCAGCTCACGGTCGGTGTCCGCGGAGCGGCGGGCTTCGTCCAGCGAGCGCCTCGAGCGTGTGGCCGCCGCGCTGGGCAGGCCAGCGGTTATGACCTCGGGCTGTTCGGGGGTGCTGACGCTGGGGGCGGCGATGGTGTGGGCGTCGAACAGCGCATGCCCGCGAGACAATGCCGTCACCGCCTGCATCAGCGGATCAGTCAACGACTGCCCCACCCTGATCCCCTTTTTCCCACACCCTCTGGCCGCGAAAAATCCGTACTCAATAGCATGCACGAATAAGCAGATCCGCTGTCAATATCGAGTGACCCTACTGCCGTGCGTATGGCCGGACCACTCACCTTGAGCTGGAGCGGGGATGGCTTGCGGTGCCCTTATTCCTTTGCCTCGTCCTCGGTCGGCATGATCACGATCCGTCGGTTCGGCCGGTTGGTCACGACCGTGGGTTTGTCCTCGCCGGGTTTGGGCCCGGGCGGGCTCGGCGGCATCGTGAGGCGGCCCTTGACGGGCTGGCCGTTGGGGACGCCCGGCGCCGAGATGCGCTTCTCCGGCGGCTTCTCTTTGCTGCCCTCACCGTGGGCGCCCATCGCGCCAGGCGGCATCATTCCCATACCGCCCATACCGGTCTGGCCCCCCACGGTCGGCGCGCCGCTAACCGGCGGGGCCATGGCGGCCTTGGCCGCCCCGGCGGGAGTCGTCGGCGGGGACGATGTCGGCACGGGTGGCGGACCCAGCGAGCTGGCCGGGGTGGTGCCACCGCCGCCGCCGAGGCCCCCGCCGCCGCCGCCCAAGCCGCCGCCGGCTCCGGCTCCCGCGCCTGGGCCGACGCTGTCGACAAGATGAGCGTCGCTCGCGAGCCCGGCTCCGTGGGCACCTTGAACCGCGCTCATCAGCGGCTGGATGGCGCTCTGGCCGGCCTGCATCGCTTGCTGCGGTAGCTGCGTGAGCGGCTGCATGATGCCGCCGACCGCGCCGCCGAGCGCACCCGTGATGCTTTGCAGCATCTGCTGCATCATCTGCGGGGCTTGCTGACCGATGTTCTGCATCTGCTGCTGTGATTCAGCTTCGTTCGCAGGGAATTTCGCCGCCGCGTCGGCGGCGTGGGCTCGGCGGTCCGCGTCCGCGGCCGCGGCGTCAGCTGCGTCTTTCGGCACCCCGGCGTTGCCGGCGGTTTCAACGATTCCCCGCCACCCGTCGGTCGGGCTGGTTCCACCGGATGACAGGGGAAACGGCATCGGCGTTGGCGCTTCAGGCATGCCGACTAACCCTCCCACTACGGCTGGAGCATTTTTGACGGTGCCATCGCCCCCGGTCATGCCTCTCACCTCCGCCCCGTTTAGAACCGCCTGGTGCCAACTGCCGCACCTGATTGGCTATCGCACCATTTTGGCACATTGCGCTCGGATCGGTATTCACGTCGCGGGCCGCATGCCCCTCACGCCCTATGCGCCAGCCTGATGGCTGATTACCTCGAACCACGCCATGTGGTAATTCGCGAGGTATTCGTGCCCGTCGATCAGAGCCTCAATTGCCGCAAGCAGCATCCAATCCCCGACGGCGGCCGCGGCATAATCCGGGTACGCCGTAAGCACCGAATTCTGAATCTCGACCAAGCAGTTGCGCAGGAGTTCGGTTTCCTTTTCAAGTACGCCGGTCTTCCGTACGGCCGGCGCGGCAATAGCCTGCGCAATTCGCGGCAGGCCATCACGACGACGCACGGCTTCCACCAGGGCCGGTCCGAGTTCGTCTACCCGCGGGGCGGCTGATCGGGCCAGTCGATCACCGCTCAGCGTGGGAGCCTCGGGATCTGATTCAGCCACGTAGGTGTTGTGCTCGTGAGCGGCGGCGACAACGACGGCCCCCAACAAGTCCACCACGGTCGCATCGCGGCGGCGCGCGGCCGGCTCGAGCAGGGTGACGTGGGCGGGCAGCCGGACGTGAGGCGGGATCCACCCGCCGGCGAGGTCGGTCACCAACAGGCTGGTGGTGCCGTCGTCACGCAGTCCGGCCGCCCACGAAAGTCGCGGCTCCTGGCGGGCCACCGCATCGACGATCCGCTGCAGCCGCTGCTGCTCGGCCGCTCGGCTGGATACCGCGCCGGCGGTCGCGCCGGTTGCCGCGGACATTGCTGACGCGCCGACCATGCCCGACGAGCTCGCGCCCGCCTGCCCGGCGGCGGCTCCCGAAGCGGAGCGTTCCACCGGTGAAACCACCGGTCCGCCCGCGGACGGGGATGAGGCCGGGGACGGTGCGACCGGCGCGCCCGAGACGGGTCCCGTCGGGGTTGTCGGCGTTGCAGTGGGGGCCGCGACTGATGGGCGCAGGTCGGAGCCATAAGCGGGCAATGGTCCAGCCGGGACACTGGGGCCGCCAGCTACCGGCGCTGCCGATCCCGACCAAGATCCGCCCGTCATTACTGGAGCTACCGGGGTGGCTCCCCCGGTGGTCGGCGGTGCGGGAGCGGCTGGCGGGGGCGCGTCGACAGGAGTGCCCGCCGGAATGAAAGCCCCGGCGCTGGGTGCGGTCGGGGCCACCGGCGGCGGCGTCCCTGCCGGTGGCCCCGCCTGTGGGTTACCCGCTCCAGATTCCATCGCGTTGATTGCACCCGACGAAATCCCTTGCGCACCTGCCCCGGCCGGCTGCCCCGTCGCCATGCCGGAAGCGAACGATTGCGCCAGGTTTGGCGGCGCTCCTTGCCCAAAGCCCGCTGCTGGAACGGAACCGCCTGCGGATACGCCCGACATCCCAGAAGCCATTGATCCACCGCCACCCGGCAACGAAACACCAGTCGAAGCAGCCGGCGGTCCAATCGACGACGGCCCGCCGGCGAATCCGCCAGATCCAAGTGGTGGTGGTCCGTGGGCGATCGCACCCGGTCCTCCCCCCGGGGTACTCCCCGTACCGCTGAACCCTCCAGCGGCGAGCGGGGCCGGTTGCGGCTCATGGCTGCTTGCGGCGGATACGTTCGATGGACCCATGCCACGACCGCCGGAACTGAGTCGTCCGCCTGTCAAGTCGCCCTGGCTGATCGGCCGCGGTGGTAAGGCATTACCCGTATCGAAGCCATTTTGACGCGCCCACGTTCGGGCGTCACCACCAAAGCCCTCAGCATCGAGAATCTTCTGGGTTGCAGTCATAAGTTTGTCGCCCGCCATCATGCTCGCGTTCGCGGCATCGCCGTTGCAGCGCAACTGAACGGCCTGCACCTCCGCGACTTGCTCTGGCAGCGGCTTGTTTGACGCCAGAATTTGATCTATCTCGCTATTGCCTGTATTCGCTATGTCTGACAGTCGACTTCGTAGATAGTCAATCGCGTCAGCCCCCAAATTGAAGGCTCCCGCCTTCGCCTGGTACTTCTCGGCAAGATCCAAATGAAACTTTTCACCATCTTGGTATCTAGATATGAGGTCGTCCGCCGTGTGGCCCTGGTTATGTGCCGCTATTGTCATCCATTGACCGCGCAGGTCTTGCGAAAACAACTGCTGCTCCGCGCATGCTTGGCTCCAATGCTGAGCGGCACCGCGCAGAGTCGCTGACGGCATCGGCCACCACGGTCCAATCAACGCCGGTGTCCACTTACCAGGCGGAAGGTCAACCGCCACTGCATACCTTGTTCATAGCGGCATCTTTCGCAATTGCATCGTTAAGTGCCGCCTGATAATCAGCTTCAGTCGCAACTCCGGCGCTGCCCTTCGCTGTTAGGGTTCCGTACGCCATCGCAAGAGCATGCGCCGCATCCCGGTGCTTGGTGTCTAGAACAGGATTAGCCGCCGCCATCTCAAGCAGCAGGGCGCCATTGGTTGTTGCGAGGCGTGCTAGCGCTTTATCTGTTCCCGCCGTGTCGACCTGGGCCGCCTGAGCCGCCAGTTTGTAAACGTTACATAGTTGCTGTTGAGCGGTGGCAACTTCCGTAGGGCCAGGTGTCGGTGCTGTCGCGGCTGCCGACGGACTCGTAGCGGTCGGTCGCGCAAGGGCCACTGTTAGGGCTGCGATAGCTATAGCAGCTGTCAACGCCACGGCGATCGCCAGCCAGGGGCGCGGCTGGGACGCCGGTCTGCCCAAATAGTTCGGCGGCCAATTCGCAATGGGCGGCTGGGCGGCCGGACCCTCACCGGGCCCCCAAGTCTGGTTCCCCACGATCACCCTCCTGGAAGTCCACGGACCCTGGTTTGCGGTCCCCCATTATCCGTCTTCCGCCCCGCCCATAGTGGAGCAAAGGAACCGCGGAGTGTGCAATTCACCGCAACGCGCCCGTTCCGTTGCCTTTCAAGGCTTGTATGACACATGCCGGGTGCGACACAAACCCACAGCGTCCCATCAGCCTCGGGCGTTACTGCATTCGTCAATGGCTCGGTGTGCCGACAAGCGTAGTCATCGCCAAGCCGTAACGGGGTTATACAGTGCTCGATGAAGCCAACCTCGTCGCTCAATGAGACAGTCGGACGTCGAACCTCAGAAGGTCAGCCGCCGCAGACTTTTTTCATCGCGCCATCGGCGGCATCGACTTGGGACACCGCCGACTGCCATGCCGGATCGTTGCTGCCGTTCACCACGCTGCCAACAGCAGTCAGATCACGGTACGTACGAGCGAGGGTTAAGGCGGCGGAGCGGTCATCCGGCTTGAGAGCGGGAACTGCCGCTGCCGCTTCGAGCATTATTGCTCCGTTCGCCGTGGCAATGCGGGCAAGCGCTGTCCCCCCGCCGTTAGATTCAATCTGCACCGCCCGCGCGGCGCGCGAATACGCGTCGCACAGTTGTCGCTGAGCGGCAGCGGTGTCAGCAGCGGAGTAGGTAGGCGCCGCCGAAGCCGTTGACGACGGTCCCGAGGCCGTTGGCCTTGTGAGGGCCACAACAAGCGCAGCTATGGCTGCGATAAGGGCGATCGCAGCCAGGGCAATCCCTGGCCATGAGCGTGAGCGTTGTGGAGGCTGAGTCGAATACGGCGGTGGCCACTGAACGGGTTGCCCCCCAGGTAATCCCCTCCCAAAGTTAGGAGTGAGGTCCTCTGCCATATGCCCTCCCAACAGCCCGTCGGCACGCTCGCGACTAAGTTTCGCGCTGCTAGTGCGTCTCCACCTCGATCTTGAACAGTCGCACGGCTTCGCTCACACTCGCCAGAGCCGCGTAAGCGTCAACTGCATCGTTGGCCCCCGAGCTCCTGCATCTTCAAGCGCATGGTCCAACCGGGTCTCGGAAGCTGGTTGACGCATTCCTGTGCATATGGTGCTCGGTTTTGGCTGTGCCGCAGAACGTCTGCAATTGAACGTGCTCGAAGTCTGAGTAGCGCGCCCACCGGCAGATCACCCGCCACCGCAAACGCTCTTCATCGCAGTGTCCTTAGCGTTGACATCGTCGGCCGCCGATCGCCAGGCAGGGTCGTCGCGCTGTACCAAACTTGCTAAGACCTGCGCGTTGCTATACGCCTCAGCCAGGGCAAGTGCGGCAGCTCGGTCGCCGGGCGGGAGCGCCGGAGCAGAGTTCACCGCATGTTCAAGGGTCACTGCACCATTAACCGTGGCAATGCCGGCATAAGCCGGGTTGTCGCCATTGGTATCGATTTGGACGGCACGCGCGGCCACGTTGTAGATGTCGCATAGCTTCCGGTGCGCGGCAGCCGACTCCGCCGCTGTATACGTCGGTGCCGCAGACGTGGTCGGTGAGCCAGGGGCCGAGTCATTGGTAGACCGTGTAGCCGCCACAACTAGGGCAACAGCGCCCAGCAGAACGGCGATCGATGCCAGTGCAATCGCCGGCCATGTCCGTGGACGCTTCGAGGGCGCAGGTGGATAGGGCGGCTGCCACTGACTCGGCGGCGGGGCATTTGGCGGTTCCCCACCAAAGTTTGGAGGCAGATCCCCCATGCAGCCCTCCTCAAAATCGCCTCAGCCCGTAGCACCATTCTGTTGAATCATCCACGGGCATTGATCGACACCACACCGGAAGGACCGCTTCAAAACGATCCCGGTGTTGGAACACTGCTCTTCCGCACCGGGAGCCGATCCAGTCTGGTGATCAGACCCGCGACGATGAGCCGTTGGCCCCCGGCCGCAATGCCTGCATTTCGCTGGCGTTGTTCTCGTCCATGCTGGTGAACCCCTTGGCCGCGTGATGAGCCTTCGAACCCACATCGGTCAGCGTCCGCTGGTGGCCCTGCAGGGTCTGCACGTGCTGCGTATGCGCGGCGGTGATCGCCGAATGGAACGAATCGGCCGCGGCGAAGTCGCCGAACATCCCCGACCCCAGCGGTCCCCGCGCGAGCTGATCCGCTCCCTCTTGCGCGTGCCCGCCCGCACGATGCGAATCGTTGCCTCCGGAGTGCAATAGCGCTGGGTCGACGAACATTGCCACCCCTTTCAATCGATCGCCGCGGATACCCGCGCCGCTATTGACCAGGCTAAATAGCCCAGCGGCAGTGGTCAATTCACCCTTGCCGCTGCCGCCCTCACAGCGTGCTAGCGCCGTCGGCGAGGCCGTCACCGTCCGAATCGCTCAGCCGCACATTCCACTTACCATCGCCATCGGTATCGACGTAGCCGGTGACACCGTCCGCATCGGCGCACAGCACCCGGTCGGCCAGTCCGTCGCCGTCGATATCGAAGAGCTGATCGTCGGCGCGGCCCTGGCCGTCGAAGTCCACTAGCGGTCCGCCGGTGTGCTCGACGCCGTCAAGCCCGAACCACCGAAGCTGGCGTCCGTGGTCCGTGGGTATCCCCCACGTCCCGGACCCGTCGTCGGTGAAGTACGCCTCGGGAGTGCCGTCGTTGTCGAGGTCGAGCGCCGCGTGATCGGCGACGCCATCGCCATCGAGGTCCGCGAGCGCGTCGTCGTGCAATCCATCGCCGTCGAAGTCCAGCCCGAAAGCGTCGAGCCGGCCGTCGCCGTCGAGGTCAAGGTCGAGGTCGCGGTGCCAGATATCCGCCGTGCCGTCGTCGCCACTTAAGCAGTAGTCCACGAAACATGGGACGCGAGATCACCGTTACGGGTTCCCGCGCGATTGCCACCAGCTCAGCAGTTCCGCGGTCGCCTCTTCGGTCGTCAACGGCCCGCGCTCCAGGCGCAGCTCTTTGAGGAAGCGCCATGCCTCGCCGACCTGCGGGCCGGCGGGAATGTCGAGCAGCTTCATGATCTGGTTGCCGTCCAGGTCCGGGCGGACGCGGGCCAGATCCTCTTGGGCGGCCAGCTCGGCGATCCGCGCCTCCAGCCGGTCATAGCTGGCCTGCAGCCGCGCGGCCCGGCGCTTGTTACGCGTCGTGCAGTCGGCGCGCACCAGCTTGTGCAGTCGCGGCAGCAGCGGCCCGGCATCGGTGACGTAGCGGCGCACCGCGGAATCGGTCCACTTCCCCTCGCCGTAGCCGTGGAACCGCAGGTGCAGATACACCAGCTGGGAGACGTCGTCGACCATCTGTTTGGAATACTTCAACGCCCGCAATCGCTTTCGGGCCATCTTGGCGCCGACGACTTCGTGGTGGTGGAAACTCACGCCGCCGTTGGCTTCGTGCCGCCTGGTGGCCGGCTTGCCGATGTCGTGGAGCAGCGCGGCCCAGCGCAGCACCAGATCCGGCCCGTCATCCTCGAGGGCGATCGCCTGCCGCAGCACCGTCAGCGAATGCTGGTAGACGTCCTTGTGCTGATGGTGTTCGTCGATGGCCATCTGCATCCCGCCGACCTCGGGCAGCACCACCCCACCCATGCCGGACTGCACCAGCAGGTCGATGCCGGAGACGGGGTCGTCGCCGAGAAGCAACTTGTCCAGCTCGGCGGCCACCCGCTCGGCGCTGATCCGGGCCAGCTCGGGAGCCATCTCCTCGATCGCCTCGCGCACCCGCGGGGCGACGGCGAAGCCGAGCTGCGAGACGAACCGCGCCGCGCGCAGCATCCGCAGCGGATCGTCGCCGAACGACACCGACGGAGCCGCCGGGGTGTCCAGCACCCGCTCGCGCAGCGCCGCCAAACCGCCGAGGGGATCGAGGAATTCACCCGGCCCGTCGGGCGTGATGCGCACGGCCATCGCGTTTGCCGTGAAATCGCGGCGCACCAAATCGTCTTCGAGGCGTTCGCCATACTGCACCGCAGGTTTCCGCGAGACCTGGTCGTAGGCGTCGGCGCGGAACGTGGTGATTTCCAAGCGATGCTCGCCCTTGCCCACACCCACGGTGCCGAAATCGATGCCGGTGTCCCACAAGTTATCGGCCCACCGCCGCAAGATCTCTTGGATCTGCTCCGGGCGGGCGTCGGTGGTGAAGTCCAAGTCGGGACTGAGCCTGCCCAGCACGGCATCTCGCACCGAGCCGCCGACGAGGTACAACTCGTGCCCCGCCGCGTCGAACGCCGAGCCCAGCTCGCGCAACATGGGCGCCTGTTGATTCAGGGCGACCGCGGCGGCGGCAAGCAGCTCGACATCGGCTTCGGACACGTTCGATCAGCGTAGTCGGCCGGGGCCGAAAAGCCCGTGTGAGGAGGCTCGCACGGGCTCGCGCCATCACCGGCACGCGCCCAAGGTGAATTGACCGGCCGACGTGCGGTAGTAGCGTCACGCGCCACGGGAAGGATCCGAAAGCAGCAAATATGCCGAGTTCTGAGCCAATGAATTTCTTCGACGCCCGCGCTTGGCGCACGGCGACATGGTCGGCACCCTTTGTCGTTCAACTGATACTGGCAATGTTGCTCGTCGCGATGTGGCTGCTGGGTAAGTGGCCGTTCGACACACGTGGTGCGTATGCCGGTGAGCGCGCATGGATGCTGACTTCCACCGCCCTGACGACGTTGGTGTCGCTACTTATCGGCGCCGCGTTCCTGAGGTCGACGTCAC
This sequence comes from Mycobacterium sp. 852002-51613_SCH5001154, assembly GCF_001667425.1. NCBI lineage: Bacteria > Bacillati > Actinomycetota > Actinomycetes > Mycobacteriales > Mycobacteriaceae > Mycobacterium > Mycobacterium sp. 852002-51613_SCH5001154. Next base: position 71,259 of record NZ_LZII01000085.1, read on the forward strand.
CACGTAATCGTGGTCTTGGCATCAGCATCTTGAGCTGTTCGGCCGTCGTGCTCGCTGGCGGAACGGCTTTCGCTTATCTTGTCCTGCGCTGAAAGGCCACCGATGACCGACCGACCTCTAGTCAATCGCTATGGGGCCCTGACTTTCGCAGTAGCGATAGCCCACGTCTTCGCGGTGGATTTCGTCACCTGGCTCTTTGTTTTGCCCATGTGGCCCTTGGTGATTGTCGTTCTGCCGGTGACGCTGGCATACATCGGCGTCAGCGCCCTCATCGCGCGGACATCGGGCAGATGCGGTCAGATCGGCCGCGGAATGATGATCGGCAGCCTGTCGGGGCCACTCTCGCTGGTGATCTTCATTCCCGCTTTTGTTATCGCCGCGGCAATCGGCCCGATCTGACCAGACATACTCGGACCTGAGGCATCGCGCGCCCCGCTAGCGGCGAGTATGTCCTGGGAGCGGATGGCGTGCCAGCTACTATCGCTTGGGTGTCGGACGGCGAACAAGGCAAGCCACGCAGGCGCCGGGGGCGGCGGCGCGGTCGTGGCGCTGCGAGTTCTACCGAGAACCAGACGAACGGCCAAGCCCCCGCCGACTCGACGCCGACGAAATCGCGCCGATCCCGTTCGCCTCGCCGCGGACCGGACCGGCTGCGGACCGTGCACGAAACCTCCGCCGGAGGACTGGTCATCGACGGGCTCGACGGGCCCCGGGACTCTCAGGTCGCGGCACTCATCGGCCGCATCGATCGCCGGGGACGAATGCTTTGGTCGTTGCCCAAGGGGCACATCGAACTCGGTGAGACCGCAGAGCAGACCGCTATAAGGGAAGTCGCCGAAGAGACCGGCATCCGCGGCAGCGTGCTGGCCGCGCTCGGACGCATCGACTACTGGTTCGTCACCGACGGCCGCCGGGTCCACAAGACCGTGCACCACTATTTGATGCGCTTCTCCGGCGGCGAGCTGTCCGACGAGGACCTCGAGGTGGCCGAGGTGGCCTGGGTGCCGATGCACGAGCTGCCGTCGAAGCTGGCCTACGCCGACGAACGTCGACTGGCCCGAGTGGCCCACGAGCTGATCGACAAGCTCCAAAACCACGGCCCCGCCGCCCTGCCGCCGCTCCCACCGACCTCTCCCCGACGCCGCCCGCAGACGCACTCGCGCACCCGGCATGCCGACAAGCCGGCGACCAGCCGGAAGAACGGCCACGGGCCAGGGCCGTGACGGCGCCCCGACTCTGCTTGTTACGCCTCGCGGCGGTGATCGGCATCGTGGCCGGGTTCGCGATGCTCACCGCGCCCGTCATGCCGCGCGCGGGCGCAGGCGAGCCGGGCGTGACACCGTTCGTCCGCGTCCGCATCGACCAGGTCACCCCGGATGTGGTCACCACGTCCAGCCAACCCGTCGTCACCGTCAGCGGCATGGTGACCAACATCGGCGACCGCCCCGTCCGCGACGTCATGGTCCGCCTCGAACACGCCGGGGCGGTCACCGCGTCCACGGGATTGCGGACCACCTTGGACGGCGAGACCGACGGGTATCAGCCGGCCGCCGATTTCCTGACGGTCGCTCCAGAACTGCAACGCGGCCAAGAAGCCGGCTTCACGCTGTCGGCGCCGCTGCGCTCGTTGACTAAACAGTCCCTGGGTGTCGAGAAGCCCGGCATCTACCCGGTCCTGGTCAACGTCAATGGCACACCCGATTACGGCGCCCCCGCCAGGCTCGACAACGCGCGCTTCCTGTTGCCGGTGGTCGGTGTACCCCCTGACCAGGGCAGTGATCTGGGCTCCGCCGTCGCGCCCGACACCTCCAAACCCGTGTGGATCACCATGTTGTGGCCATTGGCCGACCGGCCCCGGCTGGCCCCCGGCGTGCCCGGCGGCACCATTCCCGTGCGCCTGGTCGACGACGACCTGGCCACCTCTCTGGCCAGCGGCGGCCGGCTCGACATCTTGCTGTCCGCGGCCGAAGTAGCCACCAGCCACGACGTCGACCCGGACGGCGCGGTCGGCCGGGCGTTGTGTTTGGCCGTCGACCCCGACCTGCTCGTCACCGTCAACGCGATGACCGCCGGCTATGTGGTGACCGATCCGCCCGAGGGCCCCGGTCAGCTTCCGGGCACTCTGACCCACCCGGGTGCCGGACAGGCCGCAGCGACCGAATGGCTCAACCGGCTGCGTGCCCTGGCCCGCCGCACCTGTGTCGCGCCGTTCCCCTACGCGCAGGCCGACCTGGACGCCCTGCAACGCGTCAACGACCGCGGGCTGAGCGCCGCGGCGACCACTGACGTCAACAGCATCGTCGACCGCATCCTGGACGTGCCGTCCGTGCGCGGCGCCACTCTGCTGCCCGATGGCCCGCTGACCAACCGCGCGGTCAACCTGCTCGGCGCCAACGAAGCCACCGTCGCCGTTGCCGCCGCCGACCTGTCCGCCTCCGATGCGCAGGGATCCTCCGATGCCACCGTCGACACCGCACCGCGGCGGCTGTCCCCGCAAGTGGTGGTCGCGCCGTTCGACCCGGCGGTTGGGGCCGCGCTGGCCGGGGCGGGAAACTCTCCCGCCGCCCCAACCTACCTGGACTCGTCGCTGACGGTCCGGCTCGCGCATGACTCGGCGACCGCACGCCGCCAGGACGCATTGGGCTCCATGTTCTGGCACGCCTTGCGCCACGATGACGCGCCCCGCACCCAGATCCTGGTCCCGCCGGCGACGTGGAATTTGCAGGCCGACGACGCCCACGTGATCTTGACCGCGCTCACCACCACCATCCGGTCCGGTCTCGCGGTACCGCGGCCGCTGCCGGCGGTGGTTGCCGAGGCCAACCAGGCTGGACAAGCCGGTACGGAGCAGTCCGAGCCGGCCGGGGCATACACCTCCGTGCGCGGCCGATTCGGCGACGACGTGACCGCCGCCGTGGCCGGCCAGGTCGGCCGGCTGTGGGGTCTGACGTCGGCGCTGAGCACCGACGAGCGCACCGGGCTGACCGGCATCCAGTACACCGCGCCGCTGCGCGAAGACATGCTGCGCGCGCTCAGCCAGTCCGAACCGCCCGACACCCGCAACGGAATGGCCCAGCAGCGTTTGGCCGTCGTCGGCAAGACGATCAACGACCTGTTCGGCGCGGTCACGATCGTCAACCCTGGCGGTTCCTACACCCTGGCCACCGAGCACAGCCCCCTACCGCTCGCGCTGCACAACGGCCTGGCCGTCCCCATCCGGGTGCGGCTGCAGGTCGACGCCCCACCGGGGATGACAGTCACCGACGTTGGCCAGATCGAATTGCCGCCCGGATACCTGCCGCTGCGGGTGCCGATCGAAGTGAACTTCACCCAGCGGGTCGCCATCGACGTGACGCTGCGAACCCCGGAGGGCTTGCGGCTGGGTGAGCCGGTTCGCCTGTCGGTGCATTCCAACGCCTACGGCAAGGTGCTGTTCGCCATCACCATGACCGCTGCCGCCGTGCTGATGTTGCTGGCCGGCCGGCGCCTGTGGCACCGCTTCCGCGGCCAACCCGACCGCGCCGACCTGGACCGGCCGGACCCGCCCGGAGCCAGATCCGCGCACGCGGACGACCACACCGACGATCGGGTCGAGCAAGAGCATCGAGTATGAAACCCGCCCACCGGCAGGCCGCACCGCAACATCCCCGCCCGGCACAGCCGCCGCGGCGCCCCCGAAGCACGGGCTCGCCACCGACGGGTCCGCTGCCGCCCGTCCCAGCGGGGATCGATCGTCGGCGACCCGAACTTTCCGACGCCGCGCTGGTATCGCGGTCATGGGCGATGGCGTTCGCCACGCTGGTCAGCCGGCTGACCGGCTTCGCCCGGGTCGTGCTCCTGGCGGCCATCTTGGGCGCCGCGCTATCCAGCGCGTTCTCGGTGGCCAATCAGCTGCCGAACCTGGTGGCGGCGCTGGTGCTCGAGGCGACCTTCACCGCCATTTTCGTGCCGGTGCTGGCTCGCGCCGAGCAGAGCGACCCCGACGGCGGAGCCGCGTTCGTGCGGCGCCTGGTCACATTGACAACCGCGCTGCTGGTCCTGGCGACCGTGCTGTCGGTGCTTGCCGCTCCGCTGCTGGTGCGGCTGATGCTCGGCCGCACCCCGCAGGTCAACGAGCCGCTGACCACCGCGTTCGCCTACCTCTTGCTCCCCCAGGTGCTCGCCTACGGCCTGACGTCGGTGTTCATGGCGATCCTCAACACCCGCAACGTGTTCGGGCCGACGGCGTGGGCGCCGGTGGTCAACAACGTCGTCGCGCTCGCGACCTTGGCGGTGTACGCGGCGGTGCCGGGCGAACTGTCGGTCGACCCCGTGCGGATGGGCAACACCAAGCTGTTGGTCCTCGGCATCGGTACCACGCTGGGCGTCTTCGCGCAGACCGCGGTGCTGCTGGCGGCGCTGCGGCGCCAGCGGGTCGACCTGCGCCCCCTATGGGGAGTCGACGAGCGCCTCAAGCGATTCGGCACGATGGCCGCCGCGATGGTGCTCTACGTGCTGATCAGCCAGCTCGGCCTGGTGGTCGGCAACCAGATCGCCAGCACGGCGGCCGCCTCGGGGCCCGCGATTTACAACTACACCTGGCTGGTCCTGATGCTGCCGTTCGGCATGATCGGCGTGACCGTGCTGACCGTGGTGATGCCGCGGCTGAGCCGCAACGCCGCCGCCGACGACACCAAGGCCGTGCTCGCCGACCTGTCGCTGGCCACCCGCCTGACGTTGATCACGCTGATCCCGATCGTCGCGTTCATGACGGTCGGCGGTCCAGCGATCGGCAGCGCGCTGTTCGCCTACGGCCACTTCGGCGGAGTCGACGCCGGATACCTGGGCGCCGCGATCGCCCTGTCGGCGTTCACGCTGATCCCCTACGGGCTGGTGCTGCTGCAGCTGCGCGTCTTCTACGCGCGCGAACAGCCCTGGACGCCGATCGTCATCATTCTTGTCATCACGGCGGTCAAGATCGTCGGATCCGTGCTGGCGCCGCACCTCACCGGCGACCCCAAGCTAGTAGCCGGTTATCTGGGGCTGGCGAACGGGATCGGTTTTCTTGCCGGCGCGGTCATCGGTTACCTCCTGCTGCGGCGCACCCTGCTGCCGGCGGGCGGCCACCTGATCGGCAGAGGTGAGCTGCGCACCATCCTGGTCACGCTCACCGCCTCGATGCTGGCCGGTCTGGTGGCCCATGTGGCCGACCGGTTGGCGGGACTGGACCGGCTGACCGCGCACGGCGGCGGCGCGGGTTCCTTGCTGCGCCTGCTCATCCTGGCCGTCATCATGCTGCCGATCATGGCGACGGTGATGCTCCGCGCGCGTGTCCCGGAGGCGCAGGCCGCACTGGACGCCGTCAGACGCCGCTTCGGGGGCCATGCTGTGCTGTCCCGCAAATCGATGACCCCGGATAGATCGTCCGGCCGGTCCCCGGTCACGTACCCTGAGCAGAGGAATTCGTCCCCGCCTGGGGTAAATGTGGTCCAGGAGCCGATCCGGCGCAGACCTCCGGAGCGGGCAATCCCAGCCCGGCTAGCGAAAGGACCGGAGGTGACCGACCGCCCTGTCGAGAGTGCCGCGTCGGGTGCCGAGCTGCCACGACCGGTTGCCGACGACTTCCAACCCGACATCCCCGCCGACCCCGCCGACCGCCCGTCCGAGCCGGCGGCGCCGCGCCCGTCCGACCAGCGCAACGGCGACGTTGCGCCCGAGTCGCGCGGCGGTCCGGCCCCGTTTGATGCGCCCCGCGACCGCGGCGGGGACCCGGCAGGTGACGACGTCCATTTGGTTCCCGGCGCGCGCATCGCCGGCGGCCGGTATCGCCTGCTGGTCTTCCACGGCGGCGCGCCACCCCTGCAGTTCTGGCAGGCGCTCGACACCGCGCTGGACCGCCAGGTGGCGCTGACCTTCGTCGACCCTGACGGGGCGTTGCCCGACGAGGTGCTGCAGGAAATCCTGTCCCGCACCCTGCGGCTCAGCCGCATCGACAAGCCCGGCATCGCCCGGGTGCTCGATGTGGTCCATACCGGCCACGGCGGCCTGGTCGTCTCGGAGTGGGTGCGGGGCGGTTCGCTGCAGGAGGTGGCCGACACCGCGCCGTCGCCCGTCGGTGCCGTCCGAGCCATGCAATCGTTGGCGGCGGCCGCGGACGCGGCCCACCGCGCCGGTGTCGCGTTATCGATCGACCACCCGAGCCGGGTGCGCGTCAGCATCGAGGGCGACGTCGTGCTGGCGTACCCGGCGACCATGCCCGAGGCCAACCCGCAGGGCGACATCCGCGGCATCGGCGCAGCGCTGTATGCCCTGCTGGTCAATCGGTGGCCACTCGCGGAGTCCACCGTGCGCAGTGGGCTCGCCCCGGCCGAACGCGATTCGACGGGCCAGCCGGTGGAGCCGATGGTTGTCGACCGTGGCATCCCCTTCCAGATTTCGGCCGTCGCGGTCCGCGCGGTTCAGGAAGATGGCGGGATACGCAGCGCGTCAACGCTTTTGAACCTGCTGCAACAAGCGACTGCGGTGGCCGACCGGACCGAGGTGCTGGGTCCGATCGACGATTCGCCGGCGCCCGCCACCGCGCGTGCGGCCGCGGGACAGGACGACGCGGCGCTGGCGCGCCGCCGCCGCAACGTCTTGATCGGCGTGGGCGCGGGCCTTGTCGTCATCGTGGTGGCGCTGTTGGTCCTGGCGTCGGTGGTGAGCAAGATCTTCGGCAACGTCGGCGGCGGCCTCAACAAGGACGAACTCGGGCTGAACGGCCCCTCCTCCTCCACCTCGTCGTCGGCCCCCAGCTCCGCGGCCGCCGGCAGCGTCGTCAAGCCGACCAAAGCGACGGTCTACTCCCCCGACGGCGATGCCGACAACGCGGGCACGGCCGGGCAGGCGATCGACGGTGATCCCTCGACCGCCTGGGCGACCGAGGTCTACACCGACGCGGTTCCGTTCCCCAGCTTCAAGCAGGGTGAAGGCCTGATGCTGCAGCTGCCCAGCGCCACCGTCATCGGGCAGGTCACCATCGACACGCCGAGCAGCGGGACCAAGGTCGAGATTCGGTCGTCGGCCACGGCCTCCCCAGCGTCGCTGAACGACACCACCGTGCTGGCGCCCGCCTTCACGCTCAAGCCGGGTCACAACGTCATCCCGGTCCGGGCGGGTTCGGCGACGTCGAATCTGCTGGTGTGGATCTCGACGCTGGGAACCACCAACGGCAAGAGCCAGGCCGGCTTCTTCGAGATCACGGTCCAGGCCGCTTCCTGACCGCGCTCACAGCGCCCCCGCCGTGGTGAAGTGCCGCCCCGCAGCCGATTGGTTAGTGTCCGGCCGTGGGTTCCCGGGGAGACATCCAGCGCGAACGCAGTGATGCCGAGCTGCTGGCAGCCCACGTCGCCGGCGACCGGCACGCCTTCGGCGAGTTGTTCCTGCGCCACCAGCGACAGCTGCATCGGCTGGCCCGCCTCACCACGCGCACAGCCGAGGACGCCGAGGACGCGTTGCAGGACGCCATGCTCTCGGCGCACCGCGGCGCCGGCGCGTTTCGGCATGACGCCGCGGTCGGCAGTTGGCTGCACCGCATCGTCGTCAACGCCTGCCTGGACCGGCTGCGGCGCACCAAGTCCCACCCGACGATCCCGCTCGAAGACGTCTACCCGGTGCCCGATCGCACGGCCCAGGTCGAGACCGCGATGCTGGTGCAGCGCGCGCTGATGCGGCTTCCCGTCGAGCAGCGGGCCGCGGTGGTCGCCGTCGACATGCAGGGGTACTCGGTGGCCGACACCGCGGCGTTACTGGGCATCGCCGAGGGCACCGTCAAGAGCCGGTGCGCCCGGGCGCGGATGCGCCTCGCCGAGCTTCTCGGCTATCTCAAAGCCGCGCCCGACCTGGGCCCACCCATGGCCGTCAGGCGGCGCATGACGGACACTGGGGCGGATGAGTGAAGCCGATGACGAAGCCGACGAGCCGCCCCTGACGGTCGAGCTTCTCGCCGACCTGCAAGCCGGCCTGCTGGACGACGAAGCCGCGGCCCGCGTGCGGCAACGGGTCCGGGATGACCCGCAGGCCGAGCAGGTTCTGCGCGCCCTCAACCGGGCACGCTGTGACGTCGCCACGCTGGGAGCCGGCCCGGCACCCGACGTCCCGCCCGAGGTCACCACCCGGATCTCGGCGGCGCTGGCCTCGGCTGAGACAGACCAGCCGGTCGCGCACTCGGCCCGGCCCCGGATCCGGCCCGCGCGGGTGGTCGCCGTAGTAGTGGGGGTGGGCGCGCTGCTCGCGGCGGTCGGCGTGGGCACCGCGGCTCTGGTCACCGCTCCGGAGCCTGCCCCCAGCACCCCGGTCACCGCCGAGCACATCACCGTGTCGACCCCGCCGATGGTGGTGCCGCTGTCGCAGGACGAACTACTCGGCCTGCTCAACCAGAGCCCGGATTACGGCCCCCTCGGTGACCCGGCGCGGCGCGCTTCCTGCCTCACCGGCCTCGGCTATCCGGCGTCCACGCAGGTGCTGGGGGCGCGCCGCGTCGAGATCAACGCCCGCCCCGGGGTCGTCCTGGTGGTGGCGGGCGACACTCCCCACAGCCTGGCGGTCTACGCCGTCGCGCTGAACTGCAGCGCCGCCGACACCGGCTTGTTGGCCAACACCGAAATCCCCCGCCCCTAGTGTGGTGACATGGGTGGTCCGACACCCGGGAACAGCCGTGCCTACGCTGGCGTTTGTACGAATCCAGGGACGATCGTTTGAAAGGGTTCTATGACCGCCGACACTGTGCACGACGTCATCATCGTTGGTTCGGGTCCTGCTGGGTACACCGCGGCGTTGTACACGGCGCGGGCGCAGCTGGCGCCGGTGGTGTTCGAAGGGACGTCGTTTGGTGGCGCGTTGATGACCACCACCGAGGTGGAGAATTTCCCGGGTTTTCGTGACGGCATCACAGGTCCCGAGTTGATGGACCAGATGCGTGAACAGGCCCTGCGTTTCGGAGCCGACCTGCGGATGGAAGACGTCGAATCGGTTTCGCTGAACGGCCCGGTCAAGTCGGTGACGACCGCCGAGGGCGAGACCGTCCGCGCCCGGGCGGTCATCTTGGCCATGGGCGCGGCGGCGCGGTATCTGGGGGTGCCCGGTGAGCAGGAGCTGCTGGGCCGCGGGGTGAGTTCGTGCGCGACCTGTGACGGGTTCTTCTTCAGAGACCAAGACATCGCGGTCATCGGTGGCGGGGACTCGGCGATGGAGGAGGCCACGTTCTTGACCCGGTTCGCGCGCAGCGTCACCCTGGTGCACCGCCGCGACGAATTCCGCGCCTCGCGCATCATGCTCGAACGCGCCCGGGCCAACGACAAGATCACCTTCGCGACCAACAAGGCCGTGCTGGGCGTCGAAGGCGATCAGACGGTCACGGGTTTGCGGGTGCGCGACACCCTCACCGGGGAGGAATCCACTCTGCCCGTGACGGGTGTGTTCGTGGCGATCGGTCACGACCCGCGCTCGGAGTTGGTGCGCGATGTTCTCGACACCGACCCCGAGGGCTACGTGCTGGTTCAGGGCCGCACCACGGCCACCTCGATCGAGGGGGTGTTCGCCGCCGGGGACCTGGTGGATCGCACGTACCGCCAGGCGATTACCGCCGCCGGCAGCGGCTGCTCAGCGGCCATCGACGCCGAGCGCTGGCTGGCCGACCATGTCGAATCAAGCTCTGCCGCTCAAAGCGACGCCACCGAATTTCCGGGCAGTACCGAGATGATTGGAGCACCTCAATGACCGCCGAAAAAGCCGGGGCCACAATCGAAGTCTCTGACGCATCGTTCTCCACGGAGGTGTTGTCCAGCAATAAGCCTGTGCTGGTTGATTTTTGGGCGACGTGGTGCGGGCCGTGCAAGATGGTCGCGCCGGTGCTTGAGGAAATCGCGAGCGAGCGCGCCGAGCAGCTCACCATCGCCAAGCTCGATGTGGATGCCAATCCGGAGACCGCGCGCGACTTCCAAGTCGTCTCCATCCCCACCATGATTCTGTTCAAAGACGGCCAGCCGGTGAAGCGGATCGTGGGCGCCAAAGGCAAGGCAGCGCTGCTGCGGGAGCTCTCGGACGCGGTTCCCAACCTCAGCTGATCGCGATTTAAGTTCGCCGCACCACGCCCCGGCGTTCAGCCTGGGGTTTTCCCGAATATGCGAAGCATCTGCGACAATTGCTGTTAGCTGTTGCTCAGATGCGAGCCTGTCAGTGTGTCCCGGAGGGCCTTTGGTATGTCGAGTCCGCGCCGTGAATACGGCGATGCGCTGCGCTGTGGTGACCGCAGCGCAGCTGTGACCGAGATCCGGGCTACGTTGGCAGCGCTAGGGCTGCTGGACGGCGCCGAAGATGATCTCACCACCGGCCGGCATGTGCCCCCCGAGCTGTTCGATATCGAACTCGACCAGGCGGTACGCGCTTTCCAGCAGCACCGCGGCCTGCTGGTGGACGGCATCGTCGGCGAGGCCACCTATAGGGCGCTGAAAGAGGCGTCCTACCGGCTCGGCGCGCGCACGCTGTACCACCAATTCGGTGCCCCGCTCTACGGTGACGACGTCGCCACCCTGCAGGCTCGCCTCCAGGACCTCGGTTTCTACACCGGCCTGGTCGATGGCCACTTCGGGTTGCAGACGCACAACGCGTTGATGTCTTACCAGCGTGAGTACGGGCTCGCCGCCGACGGCATCTGTGGTCCAGAGACATTGCGCTCCTTGTACTTTCTGAGCTCCCGCGTCACGGGCGGCTCACCGCACGCAATTCGCGAGGAGGAGCTGGTCCGCCGATCCGGACCCAAGCTGTCGGGCAAGCGGATCATCATCGATCCGGGCCGCGGCGGCACGGATCACGGCGAGCTCATGCAGGGTCCGTCGGGACCGGTCAGCGAAGCGGATGTGTTGTGGGACTTGGCAAGCCGCCTCGAGGGGCGGATGACCGCCATCGGCATGGAAACCTTCTTGTCACGGCCGGTCAACCGCAGTCCGTCCGACGCCGAACGCGCTGCCACGGCCAACAACGTCGGGGCGGACCTGATGATCAGCCTGCGCTGTGAAAGCCAGCCCAGCCCCGCGGCCAACGGTGTGGCTTCCTTTCATTTCGGAAACTCGCACGGCTCGGTGTCCACGATCGGGCGCAATCTCGCCGACTTCATTCAACGAGAAGTTGTGGCCCGCACCGGGTTACGGGATTGCCGAACCCATGGCCGCACATGGGATCTGCTGCGCCTGACCCGGATGCCCACGGTGCAGGTGGACGTCGGCTACATCACCAATCCACAGGATCGCGCAATGCTGATCTCGACGCAGACCCGCGACGCCATCGCCGAAGGTATCCTCGCCGCGGTCAAGCGGCTCTACCTCCTGGGCAAGAATGACCGGCCCACCGGCACATTCACCTTCGCCGAACTGCTGGCCCACGAACTGTCCGTGGAACGCACCAGCCGGCTCGGCGGCTCCTAGCCGATTTCGGCGCCCTGCAACGCATTTCCTGACGCAGACCCGGCCCCCACCGGCTCTTGCAGTTGTGCGGCTTCCAGCAGGCGCTCCAGTGCCGCCTCGACTTCGGCCTTCCACCCGAGACCCTTGTCCAGCTCGAGGCGCAGCCGCGGAAAGTACGGGTGTGGCGCCACCACGACGAAACCCGCGTCCTGCAGAAACTCCGCATCGATGACGCAGTGGTCCACCGAGCAGTCACCGACGGCCTCCAGCACCGGCCGCACATCAGGCCCCACCGCCAGCGGGTCCTGCAGCTCCGACGCCGCCGGCGTGCGGCCGAAGGCTTCCAGCGCCCGCACTCCGCGTCGAACCAGTTCGTCGATCACCCGGGCAAGCAGCCCGTGCAGCACATCGTCGGCGGCCTGCCCGGGCTCGGTACCCATCGAAGTCAGCAGCACCGCGTCCGCTGAGACCGGCGCGGTGGGAAACCGCTGTGCCCGCGGCACCGCCCGCGGCGGCGCGTAGAACACGTAGCCCAGGCACGGCGGTTCGCTTTGGCTCCGGTCGTCGACGGCGGCCGTCGCGACCTGACCGCACGACCCCCACTCCAGCATGACCATCGACAGCCAGGCTTCCTTCTCGAATTCCGGATCGGCGAGGTGGTCCTGATTACCGAGGGTCGCCGGGTCGACCTCCCAATACACGCAGCGACGCGCATGCTTGGGAAGCTGTTCGAAGGCCTCGAGGCGCAGCGGGGTGATTCGAGCGGACACTAGCCTCCTGGCTCCTGTGCGGTACTGCAGCCAATGGCACCGGCAACCCCTCCAGGATAAGAGAGGAGGTCGCAATCCGGCCAGCTTTGTCGTCGAGGCGCCGATCACGGCGCCGGAACGCTCGATGCGTTACCGTCCAGACCGGTTCGTTATCGAAAATCGTTGAAACTCATGCGGTTTCGTAACACGGCGGGGGCTGTTGCCTATCCGTAACCGCTCCGGTGTCACAGTGACGTAATTACAGGGTATGGCGGGTCAGGCCTTGGCGGTGGTCATCATGTCGATGATTCGTTGCAGATCGTCCACGGAGCCGAATTCCACGACGATCTTCCCTTTGCGTTTGCCCAGGCTGACCGTCACCCGGGTATCGAAGGCGTTCGACAGCCGATCGGCGACTTCCTGGAGGCCCGGCATCTGGATCGGCTTCCGCCGCTGGGGAGACGGCGCGCTCGCGCCGCTCCGATTTGCGAGCGTCACCGCCTCCTCGGTCGCCCGCACCGACAACCCCTCCGCGACGATCCGGCTGGCCAGTTCCTCCTGCGCCTCGGGCCCGGCCTCCAGCGATAGCAGAGCGCGGGCGTGGCCGGCCGACAGCACGCCCGCGGCCACCCGCCGTTGCACCGGAATCGGCAGCTTGAGCAACCGGATCATGTTGGTGATCAGTGGCCGCGAACGGCCGATGCGCGAGGCGAGTTCATCGTGGGTGACGCCGAATTCGTCGAGCAGCTGCTGGTATGCCGCCGCCTCTTCCAAGGGGTTTAGCTGCACCCGGTGGATGTTCTCCAGAAGGGCGTCGCGGAGCAGATTGTCATCGCCCGTCTCGCGCACGATGGTGGGGATGGTGGCGAGCCCGGCCTCTTGCGCGGCCCGCCAGCGCCGCTCCCCCATCACGATCTGATACCGCGGGCCCGTCTTGGCTCCGGGCACCGCCCGCACCACGATGGGCTGCAGCAGACCGAACTCGCGGATGGAGTGCACCAGCTCGGAGAGCGCCTCGTCGTCGAACACCTGCCGCGGCTGACGTGGATTGGGTTCGATGTCGGCGGGTGCGATTTCGCGATACACCGCGCCCGCTGGCGCCAGCTCCGGGCCCGGACCGCCGATCAGCACGTCCGCCGCCGCGTCCCCCATCCGCGGACCGAGGGTCGCGGGGCCGGAGTCACCTTCGGCGGGACCGGTCGGGATCAGCGAAGCCAGGCCGCGGCCGAGGCCGCCCTTCTTGCGTAACGGCTGCGTCATGGTCGTCCCTTCACGGATGGTGGTCAATCGCGTTCGGCGAGTTCACGGCTCGCGTCGAGATAGCTCATCGCCCCGCGCGAACCGGGGTCGTAGTCGATGATGGTCATGCTGTAACCGGGCGCCTCCGAGACTTTGACGCTGCGCGGGATCACCGTGCGCAGCACCTTGGTGCCGAAGTACCGGCGCACCTCTTCGGCGACCTGGTCGGCGAGCTTGGTGCGCCCGTCGTACATGGTGAGCACCACGGTGCTCACGTCGAGCCGCGGGTTGAGGTGGGCCTTCACCATCTCGATGTTGCGCATCAGCTGCGACACACCCTCGAGCGCGTAGTACTCGCACTGGATCGGGATCATCACCTCCGGCGCTGCGACGAGCGCGTTGATGGTCAGCAGTCCCAATGATGGCGGGCAGTCGATGAAGACGTAGTCGAAGTCGAGGTCGTCCAGTTGCGCCAGGGCAGTCCGCAGCCGGTTCTCGCGCGCCACCATGCTGACCAATTCGATCTCGGCGCCCGCCAGGTCGATGGTGGCGGGGACGCAGAAGAGTCGATCGTTATGCGGGCTGCGTCGCAGCGCGTCCTTGACGTCGACCTCACCGATGAGCACCTCGTACGACGAGGGCGTGCCCGATTGCCGGTCGGTGATACCGAGCGCGGTGCTTGCGTTGCCCTGTGGGTCGAGGTCGATGACCAACGTCTTGAGCCCCTGCAGCGCGAGCGCCGCAGCGAGGTTCACCGCCGTGGTGGTCTTGCCGACACCACCTTTCTGGTTGGCAACGGTCAGGACGCGGCGGTGACCCGGCCGGCGCAGCGGCGGATACGTTGTGTGCAGGACCCGCATCGCCCGCTCGGCGGCGGCGCCGATCGGCGTATCGAATTCGTCCGCTGTTTCACGTGAAACATTCGCCGCGGGATCCCCGACAGCCTCCGGCGCTACGGCCGCCTCGGGTGCCTGGACGTGCGCGGCGCTTGGCGATTCTCCCGGATTATTCATCGGTTTCCGGCCTTCCCCGTCCGTGCCGGCTGATGGCGCGGCTGCGTTCCGCGTCGGGCTATCACTACGGTTGCGGGGGGACGCAAATAGGTCGCGCCACATGTCACCACCCTGGCATCAAGAGCGCCCGATGCTGCCATCACACGCCGGTACTGTTCAACTTCGTCGCGTCCGCGCTCGCCCTTGATCGCGAGCATCCGACCGCCCGGCCGCAGCAACGGCATGCTCCACTTCGCCAGCTTGTCCAACGACGCAACCGCTCGTGACACCGCCGCATCCCTTTCCCCGAACTGGTGGCGTACCCACAGTTCCTCGGCACGGCCGCGGACCACTTCGACGGCTAACCCTAGTTGGTCGACGACCTCGCTGAGAAATTCGCTACGGCGCAACAGCGGCTCGAGCAGCACCACGTCCAGATCCGGACGTGCGAGCGCCAGCGGGATTCCGGGCAATCCCGCGCCGCTGCCGATGTCGATGACCCGCTCCCCCGGCTCGAGCAACTCCGCGACCGCGGCGCTGTTGAGGACATGGCGTTCCCAGATGCGCTCCACTTCGCGCGGGCCGAGCAGCCCCCGTTCCACTCCGGCGCCGGCCAGCACCTCCGCGTACCGCCGCGCCAAATCGAGCCGCGCACCGAAGATCGACGCCGCGACGTCCGGCTCCGGCGGGGCGAGTTGGTCCCCGTCGGGTTCGACCGGGCCGACATGTTTCACGTGAAACATCCTCTGCTTTGCCTGGCGCGGAATCGGGGCGCACCGCCGGAACTACACGGCTGTAACTCGGCTAGTCGTGCAGGACGACAACTCTCCGTGCGGGCTCCACGCCCTCGCTCTCGCTGTGCACGCCCGGCACCGCCGCGACGGCATCGTGGACGATCTTGCGCTCGAACGGCGTCATGGGCGCGAGCTCTTCACGTTCGCCGGATTCCAGCACGCGCCGCGCCACCTTGTCGCCCAGGGCCGCCAACTCCTCGCGGCGCCGCCGGCGCCAACTGGCGATGTCGAGCATCAACCGGCTACGGACGCCCGTCTTCTGGTGCACGGCCAGCCGGGTGAGCTCCTGCAGCGCGTCGAGCACCTCGCCGCCGCGGCCCACCAACTTGTTCAAGTCGTCACTACCGTCGATGCTCACGATCGCCCGGTTGCCTTCGACGTCCAGATCGATGTCCCCGTCGAAGTCCAACAGGTCCAACAACTCTTCCAAGTAGTCGCCGGCTATCTCGCCCTCGGCGACCAATCGCTCCTCCTGGTCGTCGAAGTCCTCGGCGCCCTCCTCGGCCGGCCGCTCGGCTTCGAGTTCGGTATCCACGTCCCGTTCGTCGGTGGTGGTGTCTGCGTCGGTCATGTCTTTCTCTCCCTCATCCACGGGTCCCTGCCAATGGGTCGCCCTGCCAGGGCAGCCCGGTATGGCGATGTCTCCCTTGTCAGCGTTTGCGTTTCTTGGGTCGTGCGCCCGGTCGCGGAGTGCGGTTGGGCGTGCCACCGTTTTGTCCACTCGGATTCGGATTGTCCGCCTCGGGCTTCGCCGATGGGACTTCGCCGGCGGCGGCCTCGGAGTCCGCCTCCCCCTCGGCGGCCGTCGACGACCCGTTGCCCACCGGCTGTCCCGGCTTCGGGTTGCGCTTCGGTTTCACCCCGGGCGCCGGCGCGTTGGCCGCCCGGCGCTCCAGCGCTTCTTGCTTCTTGGCCTCGTCCTCTTTTTCGATCATGCTGAACACGTAGTGCTGCTGACCGAATGTCCAGATGTTGTTCGCGAACCAGTACAGGATGATCGCGAGCGGCAGGAACGGACCGCCGACGACCACGCCGAGCGGAAACACATACAGCGCAAGCTTGTTCATCATCGCCGTCTGCGGATTGGCTGCGGCTTCTGCGCTCTGCCGCGCCACCGATGCCCGGCTGTTGAAGTAGGTCGCGATGCCGGCCAGGATCATCACCGGGGCGCCGACCGCGATGACCGCCGGCCGGCTGAAGAAGGTGAACGCGTCCAGCCCCGTCCGCTGCGTCATGAACGCGCCGATCGGTGCGCCGAACAAGTTGGCATCCAGGAAGTGCCCGACATCCGTCGGAGTGAAGACATAGTTTCCGGTGAGGCGGTTCTGCACCACCGACAGGTGCGGCTGACCGAAGCCCCCGGTGGTCCGGTTGAACGACCGCAACACGTGATACAGGCCAATGAACACCGGGATCTGCGCGAGCATCGGCAAGCACCCGAGGATGGGGTTGAACCCGTGCTCGCGTTGCAGCTTCTGCATCTCCAGCGCCATCCGCTGGCGGTCTTTCCCGTACTTCTTCTGCAGCGCCTTGATCTGCGGTTGCAGTTCCTGCATCTGACGGGTGGTGCGGATCTGCCGCACGAAGGGCTTGTACAGCAGCGCTCTCAGGGTGAACACCAGGAACATCACCGACAGCGCCCACGCGAAGAAGTTCGACGGTCCCAGCATCGAGGCGAACAGCTTGTACCAAGCCCACATGATCCACGACACCGGGTAGTAGACGAAGTCGAGGCTAAAGAAATCAAACAAGAGTTCCACTCTCCCCTCGCGCCGCCGGGCGGGCCCAAGCGTCGCTGGCATCTTCGAAGTTCACGTGACATCCCGAGCGCTCCGGGATCGGATCCCATCCGCCCCGATGCCATGGTCCGCACTTGGCAAGCCTGACCACAGCCAACCAACTCCCCCGCATCAAGCCGTACTCGGTCAGCGCGTCGACCGCATACTGGCTGCACGTCGGCACGAAGCGACATGTCGCCGGCCGCAGCGGCGAAACCATGTGCCGGTACAGCTGGATCAGAGAAATCAGGCCCCGCACGGTCGCCGCGCCCAACGGATGGATGGCGCCGCGTGCCGGCGCGGTCACTCTTGCCGTCCCGCCGACTCGAGCGCCCGCCGCAAACCTCGGCGCAACTCCTGTGCCAATCGCTCCGACGACGCGGTCCGACTGCCGGGCAACGCCCGGATCACCAACTGATCGGAATCTTCGAGCTGCCCCAAGATGGATCGCGCCACATGTCGCAGCCGCCGCGACACCCGATGGCGTTCCACGGCCGAGCCCACCGACTTGCCGACAATCAATCCGACCCGCGGAGCCGTCGCGACATCGTGATCGCTCGCCCGCCGGATGTGGACCACGATGTCGGGTTGCCAGGCGCGGACGCCCTGCTTCACCGTCGCGTCAAACTCCGTTGACCGCCTCATGCGGTTGCGTGCGGAAAGCACCGCCGAAAAACCCGACGTTGCGATCAGGCAGATAGCGCGCGGCGCCCCTTACGGCGCCGGCTCGACACAATCGAGCGTCCGGCGCGGGTTCGCATGCGCAACCGGAAGCCATGCACGCGGGCTCGGCGCCGGTTGTTCGGCTGGAAGGTCCGCTTGCCCTTGGCCACGACGTTCTCCTCGTTGTGTCTCGCATTTCCAGCCGGCCGGCCAGACGTCTCGCTCAGGTTCGTCTGCGGGTCGGTCGGAGGTAATCTTGCTGCTGGCCGGCGCGGTCCCCAGGCAGACCTGGGTCGCAGCCGCATCGCCGACTTTCGGGCGACTGTTTGAGGGTACTGACCACGCTTCGCCTGGTCAAACCTGGCCTGCCCCAACGCAGCCCCCGGTCGCGAGTCGCACCGGGCCCAAGGAACCCTAAACAACCCGATTGGAATGCAGCAGAACGGTTGGCAGCCGCACGGAAAACTGTTAGCTTCTGCCAGTGTCGTTTTAGACTGCAACGGCGCTCCACAACGAAGCGAGGATGGTGGGTCGACTAGCTGCCTAGACAGCCGTCAACGGTTTTCTTCCAGCACGGAGATCGCGAGCCGTCGCCGGTAGGTGCGGGTTCGCATACGCTCATCCTGTCCACACCTGTGTATAACTATGTGGACAGTCGCTTTGTTCACCAAGCGTGGTTGTAGCTTGACCCGGGATGCTCGAGAACCAGGGGGATGCGTCGTTGACCGATGACCCCGGTTCAGGGTTCACGACCGTGTGGAACGCGGTTGTTTCCGAACTCAACGGCGAATCCACCCCCGACGGGGTAGTCGCTAACCGCACCACGCTCATCACTCCCCTGACACCACAGCAACGGGCCTGGCTGAACCTGGTGCAGCCGTTGACCATCGTCGAGGGATTCGCGCTGCTGTCGGTGCCGAGCAGTTTCGTCCAGAACGAGATCGAACGTCATCTGCGCGCCCCCATCACCGACGCCCTCAGCCGCCGGCTCGGACAGCAGATCCAGCTCGGGGTGCGCATCGCGCCGCCCGATGACGACGCCGACGATGTTGTGATTCCGCAGGGTGAATCATTTCCCCAAACCGAAGCGCCGTTCGCGGAAGAGGACGCGATCGACGCCGACGAGGCAGACGAGAACGGCGACGGGGCCGAGGGTGCGCCGCAGAGTTGGCCGAACTACTTCACCGAGCGTCCGCACCACGCCGATCCGGCGGTAGCCGGCGGTACGAGCCTGAACCGCCGCTACACCTTCGACACCTTCGTCATCGGAGCCTCCAATCGCTTCGCGCACGCCGCGGCTCTGGCGATCGCCGAGGCACCGGCGCGCGCTTACAACCCGCTCTTCATTTGGGGCGAATCCGGTCTGGGTAAGACGCACCTGCTGCACGCCGCCGGCAACTACGCCCAACGGCTGTTTCCCGGGATGCGGGTCAAGTACGTGTCCACCGAGGAATTCACCAACGACTTCATCAACTCGCTGCGCGACGACCGCAAGGTGGCATTCAAGCGCAGCTACCGCGACGTCGACGTGCTGCTCGTCGATGACATCCAGTTCATCGAGGGCAAGGAAGGTATCCAGGAAGAGTTCTTCCATACCTTCAACACCCTGCACAACGCCAACAAGCAGATCGTCATCTCCTCGGACCGCCCACCCAAACAACTCGCCACCCTCGAAGACCGCTTACGCACCCGGTTCGAGTGGGGCTTGATCACCGACGTCCAGCCGCCCGAACTCGAGACCCGCATCGCGATCTTGCGTAAGAAGGCACAGATGGAGCGGCTCGCGGTCCCCGACGACGTCCTTGAGCTCATCGCCAGCAGCATCGAACGCAACATCCGCGAACTCGAGGGCGCCCTCATCCGCGTTACCGCGTTCGCGTCGTTGAACAAGACGCCGATCGATAAGGCACTGGCCGAGATCGTGCTGCGCGACCTCATCGCCGATGCCAGCACGATGCAGATCAGCGCGGCGACGATCATGGCGGCCACGGCCGAATACTTCGACACCACCGTGGAAGAACTACGCGGCCCAGGCAAGACCCGCGCGCTGGCGCAGTCACGCCAGATCGCGATGTACCTGTGCCGCGAGCTGACCGACCTGTCGCTGCCCAAGATCGGCCAGGCATTCGGTCGTGACCACACCACGGTGATGTACGCGCAGCGCAAGATCTTGTCCGAGATGGCCGAGCGGCGTGAGGTCTTCGATCACGTCAAAGAGCTCACCACTCGCATCCGGCAACGCTCCAAGCGCTGACGCCGGGCCGCTCTGCGCCCTGAGACCGCGGAATTAATTCCAAAAAACTTCTCGCACGTCTGTCACACCCGCCACACGCGGAAGTTGTGCGCAGGACTGTGCACAACGCAATCAAACACCCGTGTACTAAGAGGCGCCGCGTGCACAGGCGTCCTTCCTCCCCAGCGGCCCAACACTCGACACACAGTCGTCCACGCGGTGATCCACAGCCCGATCCGCCGCCCTAGCTGCATCAAGCCGCCGCTGTCCCCAATCTGCACAGGCCTTATTACTAGTACTGAGATCTCTTCGTCGTTTCTTCTTTGAAATACAGCGTTGGGGACGAGCGATCGAATCCCTGTCGAGGATCCGTCGGTAACCCGGCTTGTCGGGCTTCGCGATTAGCTTTCAAGATGGCCGCGGACGATCTACGGTTGTTCTTCGACTGCCGTTGCGGTCGCCGGTGGCATGACATGTCGGTGGCGTCCGTCGCGGAGCCCCAAGCTAGCGGGGAGAGGCTAGCCACTGACTTTTAAACGCTCGGCAGGTGAAGGGACGCTATGGACGCGGCGACGACAAGAGCTGGCCTCAGCGACTTGAAGTTTCGTTTGGTGCGGGAGTCCTTCGCCGACGCGGTGTCGTGGGTGGCGAAGAACCTGCCGACCCGGCCGGCGGTGCCGGTGCTGTCGGGAGTGTTGTTATCGGGCTCCGATGAGGGCTTGACCATCTCCGGATTCGACTACGAAGTTTCCGCAGAAGCGCAGGTTGCAGCGGAAATCGCTTCTCCCGGAAGCGTTTTGGTGTCCGGCCGATTGTTGTCAGACATCACTCGGGCGTTGCCGAACAAGCCTGTCGACTTTTACGTCGACGGTAATCGCGTCGCGCTGAACTGCGGCAGCGCGCGATTCTCGCTGCCGACCATGGCGGTCGAGGATTACCCGACGCTGCCGGGCTTGCCGGAAGAGACCGGGACGCTGCCCGCTGAGCTCTTCGCGGAGGCGATCAGTCAGGTGGCCATTGCGGCCGGCCGCGACGACACGCTGCCGATGCTGACCGGGATCCGGGTCGAGATTTCAGGTAACACGGTGGTTTTGGCGGCCACCGATCGGTTCCGGCTGGCGGTGCGCGAGCTGACCTGGTCCGCGTCGTCGCCCGACATCGAAGCCGCCGTCCTGGTACCGGCGAAAACGTTGGCCGAGGCGGCAAGGGCCGGCGCGGACGGTTCCGAGGTGCGTTTGTCGCTGGGCGCAGGCAGCGGGGTCGGCAAAGACGGTCTGCTGGGCATCAGCGGGAACGGCAAGCGCAGTACTACGCGGCTGCTCGATGCGGAGTTCCCGAAGTTCCGCCAGCTGTTGCCGGCCGAGCACACGGCGGTGGCCACCATCAACGTGGCCGAGTTGACCGAGGCGATCAAGCTGGTTGCGTTGGTGGCCGATCGGGGCGCCCAGGTGCGGATGGAATTCTCGGAAGGCTCGCTGCGGCTGTCCGCGGGCGCCGACGATGTCGGCCGGGCCGAGGAGGATCTTGCGGTCGATTTCGTCGGCGAGCCGTTGACGATTGCGTTCAACCCGACGTATCTCACCGATGGTCTCGCGGCCGTTCATTCGGAGCGGGTCTCGTTCGGTTTCACGACGCCGGGTAAGCCGGCGTTGCTGCGGCCGGCTTCGGCCGACGACAGTCCGCCCGCCGGCAACGGGCCCTTCGGGGCGTTCCCGACGGATTATGTCTACCTGTTGATGCCAGTTCGGTTGCCCGGATAGGTGTACGTCCGGCATTTGGGACTGCGTGATTTCCGGTCCTGGGCGCACGCCGACCTCGAACTGGAGCCGGGCCGGACGGTGTTCATCGGGTCCAATGGCTTCGGTAAGACGAATCTCATTGAGGCACTTTGGTTTTCGACAACATTGGGTTCACATCGCGTGGGCACCGATACACCGCTGATCCGGGCGGGTGCCGACCGAGCGGTGGTGTCGACAATCGTGGTCAACGAGGGCAGGGAATGCGCGATCGACCTGGAGATCGCGGCAGGGCGGGCCAACAAGGCGCGGTTGAATCGGTCACCGGTGCGCAGCACGCGCGAGGTGATCGGAGTTTTGCGCGCTGTGCTTTTTGCTCCCGAAGACTTGGCTTTGGTGCGTGGGGATCCCGCGGAGCGGCGCCGCTACCTGGATGACCTGGCGACGGTGCGACGGCCGGCGGTGGCGGCGGTGCGCGCGGATTACGAGAAGGCGCTGCGCCAGCGCACCGCATTGCTGAAGTCCGCTGGCGGAATCCGGCACCGGGGTGACCGCGGCGCCCTGGACACCCTCGACGTGTGGGACAGCCGGTTGGCGGAGCACGGCGCGGAGTTGATGGCAGCGCGCATCGACCTGGTCAACCAGTTGGCGCCGGAGGTGGAGAAGGCTTATCAGTTGCTGGCCCCGGCGTCGCGGCCGGCGGCGATCGCGTATCGCACCAGCCTCGGCGCACACGCGGCGGCGGGCGGCGGCGGTAGCGACCGCGAGTTTCTGGAGGCGGCCCTGTTGGCCGCGTTGGCCGAACGCCGTGATGCGGAGTTGGATCGCGGGATGTGTCTGGTGGGGCCGCATCGCGACGATCTGGAGCTCTGGCTGGGTGATCAACCGGCGAAAGGCTTTGCCAGTCATGGGGAATCGTGGTCTTTCGCGGTGGCGCTGCGGTTGGCGTCATACGAATTGCTGCGAGCCGACGGGAGTGAACCGGTGTTGCTGCTCGACGACGTGTTCGCCGAACTCGACGCGGCCCGCCGCCGAGCATTGGCGACGGTGGCGGAATCGGCGGAGCAGGTACTGGTGACCGCCGCGGTGCTGGAAGACATTCCGGCGGACTGGGACGCCACGCAGGTGTACATCGACTTGCGCGACGACGACCTCGGTCGGGTTTCGGCGGTGCGGTCATGACCGACAGCGACGAACCAAATTCCGGCGACGCACCACCCGGCCCGCTGCGGGGTATCGACTTGGTCAGGCGCACCCTCGAAGAAGCCCGCGCCGCGGCGCGCGCGCAAGGCAAGGACGCCGGGCGGGGACGGTCGACACCGCCGGTGAACCGACGGGTCGCGGGGCAGCGACGAAGCTGGTCTGGCCCCGGACCCGATGTTCGGGATCCCCAACCGCTGGGCAGGGTGGCGCGCGACTTGGCTAAGAAGCGCGGTTGGTCGACGCAGGTCGCCGAGGGCACTGTGCTGGGCAACTGGTCGTCGGTGGTGGGCCACCAGATCGCCGACCATGCCACGCCGACGGCGTTGAATGACGGCGTGCTCAGCGTGACCGCCGAATCCACGGCGTGGGCCACCCAGCTGCGGATGATTCAGTCGCAGCTGTTGGCCAAGATCGCCGCGGCGGTCGGCAACGGGGTCGTGACGTCACTGAAGATCACCGGCCCCGCCGCGCCGTCGTGGCGCAAGGGGCCCCGCCACATCGCCGGGAGAGGTCCGCGCGACACCTACGGGTAGCGCCTCGACCGGCGCCGACGATCCCCACACACCGCTTTATCAACAGGGCGCTCAAAGCCGCTAGGACGACGTTAACTGCCTTGACGCACGTCGGGACGCGGCGGGAATAGAGAAATCGTCCGCACGGCGCGGTTAGCTGGGTAGAAACGCGCCCAGAGAATCGGTGCGGACGGCCCATCACGGTAGACTGGCGGCATGCGACTGATGCGGTGACTGGAACCGCCCGCATGAAACCCCAAGGAGAGCATTCCGACCGTGGCTGCCCAGAAGAAGAAGGCGCAAGACGAATACGGCGCTTCAGCGATCACCGTGCTCGAAGGGCTGGAGGCCGTCCGCAAACGCCCCGGCATGTACATCGGGTCCACCGGTGAGCGCGGGCTGCACCACCTCATCTGGGAGGTGGTCGACAACTCGGTCGACGAGGCGATGGCCGGTTACGCGAGCAAGGTCGACGTGCGGCTGCTCGACGACGGCAGCGTGGAGGTGGTCGACGACGGGCGCGGCATTCCGGTGGCCATGCACGCCACCGGGGCCCCCACTGTTGACGTGGTGATGACCCAGCTGCACGCCGGCGGCAAGTTCGGTGGCGAGAACAGTGGCTACACCGTCAGCGGTGGGCTGCACGGCGTCGGCGTCTCGGTGGTCAACGCGCTGTCCACCCGCCTGGAAGTCAGCATCAAACGCGACGGGCACGAGTGGTTCCAGTACTACGACCGGGCCGTGCCAGGCACCCTCAAGCAAGGCGAGGCCACCAAGAAGACCGGCACCACCATCAGGTTCTGGGCCGATCCCGAGATCTTCGAGACCACGCAGTACGACTTCGAGACCGTGGCGCGGCGCCTCCAGGAGATGGCCTTCCTCAACAAGGGTCTCACGATCAATCTCACCGACGAACGAGTAGAGCAGGACGAGGTCGTCGACGAAGTGGTCAGCGACACCGCCGAGGCGCCCAAGTCCGCGGAGGAGAAGGCGGCGGAATCGACTGCGCCGCACAAGGTCAAGCACCGCACGTTCCACTACCCGGGTGGGCTGGTCGACTTCGTCAAGCACATCAACCGCACCAAAAGCCCGATCCAGCAGAGCGTGATCGACTTCGACGGAAAAGGCCCCGGCCACGAAGTCGAAATCGCCATGCAGTGGAACGGCGGCTACTCGGAGTCGGTGCACACCTTCGCCAACACCATCAACACCCACGAGGGCGGAACCCACGAAGAAGGATTCCGGAGCGCCTTGACCTCGGTGGTGAACAAATACGCGAAAGACAAGAAGCTGCTCAAGGAAAAGGACCCCAACCTCACCGGCGACGACATCCGGGAAGGCTTAGCGGCGGTCATCTCGGTCAAGGTGGCCGAGCCCCAGTTCGAGGGCCAGACCAAGACGAAACTGGGCAACACCGAGGTCAAGTCGTTCGTGCAGAGGGTGTGCAACGAGCAGCTGACGCACTGGTTCGAGGCCAACCCCTCGGAGGCCAAAACCGTTGTGAACAAGGCGGTGTCGTCGGCGCAGGCGCGTATCGCGGCACGTAAGGCACGAGAGCTGGTGCGCCGCAAGAGCGCCACCGACCTCGGCGGACTGCCCGGCAAGCTCGCCGACTGCCGCTCCACCGATCCGCGCAAGTCGGAACTTTATGTGGTGGAGGGTGATTCGGCCGGCGGCTCGGCGAAGAGCGGTCGCGACTCGATGTTCCAGGCGATCCTTCCGTTGCGCGGCAAGATCATCAACGTCGAAAAGGCACGCATCGACCGGGTGCTGAAGAACACCGAAGTCCAGGCGATCATCACCGCGCTGGGTACCGGGATTCACGACGAGTTCGACCTCACCAAGCTGCGCTACCACAAGATCGTGCTGATGGCCGACGCCGACGTGGACGGCCAGCACATCTCGACCCTGCTGCTGACGCTGCTGTTCCGGTTCATGCGGCCGCTCATCGAGAACGGGCACGTGTTCCTGGCGCAGCCGCCGCTCTACAAGTTGAAGTGGCAGCGCACCGATCCCGAGTTCGCCTACTCCGACCGTGAGCGCGATGGCCTGCTGGAGGCGGGACTGAAGTCCGGCAAGAAGATCAACAAAGAGGACGGCATCCAGCGGTACAAGGGTCTCGGTGAAATGGACGCGAAGGAGTTGTGGGAAACCACAATGGACCCGTCGGTGCGGGTGTTGCGCCAAGTCACCCTCGACGACGCCGCGGCGGCCGACGAGCTGTTCTCGATCCTGATGGGCGAAGACGTCGACGCGCGCCGCAGCTTTATCACCCGCAACGCCAAAGACGTTCGCTTCCTGGATGTCTGACCTTCCTAGCTGCCGAGTCAGGCACGCCAACCCACAAAGGGGAATAGATGACTGACACCACGCTGCCACCCGGCGACGAGGCGGGCGACCGCATCGAACCGGTCGACATTCAGCAGGAGATGCAGCGCAGCTACATCGATTACGCGATGAGCGTGATCGTGGGGCGCGCCCTGCCGGAGGTACGCGACGGTCTCAAGCCGGTTCACCGCCGCGTGCTGTACGCGATGTACGACTCCGGATTCCGCCCGGACCGCAGCCACGCCAAGTCGGCCCGGTCGGTCGCCGAGACGATGGGGAACTACCACCCCCACGGCGACGCGTCGATCTACGACACTCTGGTCCGGATGGCGCAGCCATGGTCGCTGCGGTACCCACTCGTCGACGGCCAGGGCAACTTCGGCTCACCGGGCAACGACCCGCCGGCGGCGATGCGGTACACCGAGGCGCGGTTGACCCCGCTGGCCATGGAGATGCTGCGCGAAATCGACGAGGAGACAGTCGATTTCATCCCAAACTATGACGGCCGGGTGCAGGAACCGACGGTGCTGCCCAGCCGGTTCCCCAACCTGCTGGCCAACGGCTCCGGCGGCATCGCGGTCGGCATGGCGACCAACATCCCACCGCACAACCTGCGCGAACTCGCCGAGGCCGTGTTCTGGTGCCTGGAGAATCACGAGGCCGACGAGGAAGCCACGCTGGCCGCGGTGATGGAGCGGGTCAAGGGCCCCGACTTCCCCACCTACGGATTGATCGTGGGCAACCAGGGGATCTCCGACGCCTACAAGACCGGCCGCGGCTCCATCAGGATGCGCGGAGTCGTGGAAGTGGAAGAAGATTCGCGCGGCCGAACTTCGCTGGTGATCACCGAGTTGCCGTATCAGGTCAACCACGACAACTTCATCACCTCGATCGCCGAGCAGGTGCGCGACGGCCGACTCGCGGGCATCGCCAACATCGAAGACCAGAGCAGCGATCGGGTGGGGCTGCGCATCGTCGTCGAGATCAAGCGCGACGCGGTGGCCAAGGTGGTGCTGAACAACCTCTACAAGCACACCCAGCTGCAGACCAGCTTCGGCGCCAACATGTTGTCCATCGTCGACGGGGTTCCGCGCACCCTGCGGCTCGACCAGATGATCCGCCATTACGTCGCGCACCAGCTCGACGTCATCGTCCGCCGCACCACCTATCGGCTGCGCAAAGCCAACGAACGCGCCCACATCCTGCGCGGTCTGGTCAAGGCACTCGACGCGCTGGACGAGGTCATCGCCCTAATCCGGGCGTCGGAGACGGTCGACATCGCCCGGGCCGGGCTGATCGAGTTGCTGGACATCGACGAGATCCAGGCCCAGGCGATCCTGGACATGCAGCTGCGTCGCCTGGCCGCCCTGGAGCGCCAGCGCATCGTCGACGACCTGGCCAAGATCGAGGCCGAGATCGCCGACCTGGAAGACATTTTGGCCAAGCCGGAGCGCCAGCGCGGCATCGTGCGCGACGAGCTCGCCGAGATCGTCGAGAAGCACGGCGACGACCGCCGCACCCGGATCGTCGCGGCCGACGGCGAGGTCAGCGACGAGGACCTGATCGCCCGCGAGGACGTCGTCGTCACCATCACCGAGACCGGTTACGCCAAACGCACCAAGACCGACCTGTACCGCAGCCAGAAACGCGGCGGCAAGGGCGTCCAGGGCGCCGGCCTCAAGCAAGACGACATCGTCAAGCACTTCTTCGTCAGCTCGACGCACGACTGGATCCTGTTCTTCACCACGCAGGGCCGGGTCTATCGCGCCAAGGCCTACGAACTGCCCGAGGCGTCCCGAATTGCCCGCGGCCAGCACGTCGCCAACCTGCTGGCCTTCCAGCCCGAGGAGCGCATCGCCCAGGTCATTCAGATCCGTGGCTACGAGGACGCCCCATACCTGGTGCTGGCCACCCGCAACGGCCTGGTGAAGAAGACCAAGCTGACCAACTTCGACTCCAACCGGTCCGGTGGAATCGTGGCGATCAACCTGCGCGACAACGACGAGTTGGTCGGCGCGGTGCTGTGCTCGTCGGAGGACGACCTGCTGCTGGTTTCGGCCAACGGCCAGTCCATCCGGTTCTCGGCGACCGACGAGGCGCTGCGGCCGATGGGACGCGCCACCTCCGGCGTGCAGGGCATGCGGTTCAATACGGACGATTACCTGTTGTCGCTCAACGTGGTTCGCGAGGGCACTTACCTGCTGGTGGCGACGTCCGGCGGCTACGCCAAGCGCACCGCGATCGAGGAGTATCCGGTGCAGGGCCGCGGCGGCAAGGGCGTGCTTACGGTGATGTTCGACCGGCGGCGCGGCAAGCTGGTGGGTGCGCTGATCGTCGACGACGACAGCGAGCTGTACGCGATCACCTCCGGGGGCGGCGTGATCCGCACCGACGCACGCCAGGTCCGCAAGGCGGGACGACAGACCAAGGGCGTGCGCCTGATGAACCTGGGCGAGGACAACACGCTGCTGGCGATCGCGCGCAACGCCGAGGAAAACGCGGACGAAGTCGTCGAGGAAGCGGAAGGCGCCGCGGAGTCCGACGGCTAGTCGGTGCCAATCCCGGGGGTCCGAGGAACGGCCGGGCAATTAGACTCGGCCCGACCAGACAAAATGTGACTGCCATCGCCCCCGGGGGCGTGGCAGGAGATCAAAGGAGTCGGGGTGAGCTCACCGAACGAGCCGGGCGCCCCCAAAAAGGGCGATGGCCTCAATGGGGACGGCTCGGCCGAGCGCGCCGGCGTACACCGCGCGACGCCGCCCGCCCAGCCCGGCCGCGCTCCGGACGCCGGGGAGTCGCCACCGTGGCAGCGTGGTGGGCCCAGGCCCCCGCAAGCGCCGCAGCGCCAAGGTGAGCCCCCGACCGAGGCGCGGCCGTCGGGCCCGCCCACCGGCGTCGAGGCCCGACTGAACCGGTTCATCTCCGGCACCGCGGCGCCGGGCGCCGGCGCGCCCCCGCCGCCGAAGAACCCGCCGCACGAGGCCGACGCCCCGTCGGGCCGCGGCGACGGGCCGCCGGCGGAGGCATACGCCAGCGAATTGCCGGACCTGTCCGGCCCGACGCCGCGCGGCCCGCAGCGCAAGACGCCGCCCGACCGCACGCCGGAGGCGGCGAGCCCCTCCGGGTCGGGCCGTTCGTCGGCCGCCGAAAGCCGGGAGGGCCGCGAAGGCCGTGAAAGCCACACCCAGGTGACCCGGCGACCGCGCGGCCCGGTACGGGCCAGCATGCAGATCCGCCGGATCGATCCGTGGAGCACGCTCAAGGTCTCCCTGCTGCTCTCGGTTGCACTCTTCTTCGTCTGGATGATCGCCGTCGCGTTCCTCTACCTGGTGCTCGGCGGCATGGGGGTGTGGTCGAAGCTGAACAGCAACGTCGGCGACCTGCTGAACAACACCAGCGGCAGCACCGGCGAGCTCGTCTCCAGCGGCACCATCTTCGGCGGCGCCGTGTTGATCGGCTTGGTGAACATCGTGTTGTTGACCGCGATGGCCACCATCGCCGCCTTCGTCTACAACCTGACCACCGATCTGATCGGCGGTATCGAAGTGACGCTGGCGGACCGCGACTAGCGTTTTGGGGGTGGGGCGACGATTGCGGTAATCTCGTCGCTCGGCCGTACCCGTGTACGGGCCTATAGCTCAGGCGGTTAGAGCGCTTCGCTGATAACGAAGAGGTCGGAGGTTCGAGTCCTCCTAGGCCCACAACCATGTGCCCGTCAAGACGTTGCGTAAGACTCGCCCTGCCAATCACACTGATCGCTGTGGTGGCGGCGGTGGTGGTGCGCTCCCGACGCGGGGTCGAGGTCTGGCACGTGGCGGTGGACGACGCAACAGGTCAGCCACCCGATCCCGTCGAGGGGCCTTAGCTCAGTTGGTAGAGCACCGCCTTTGCAAGGCGGGTGTCAGGGGTTCGATTCCCCTAGGCTCCACAGATCGTGGGCGGACCGACATGCGTCCGCCGCCAGGAAAGGCCAACGGAAACCGTTGACGTAACTCGCGGGCCAGTTCAATTCAGGCGGGGTTTTGCGTCCCGGATCGATAGCGATCCCGCTAATGTGTAAGCACTGATCGTGTGCCTAATAAAGTCGCATCCGCCGAAAGGCGGTTGACCTGCGAGGAAACCCCGTCAAACCCCACACCCTGAATATCGACGCCGCAGTAGGCAGCCCGACAACCCAACAGGTCGCTATCCAGCGATAAGGCAGCCGACAGCGCGACTCCGCCTTTGCTGTGAGGAGGAAACGGCTTTGTTCGGGTCAATATCAAGGGTGCGTGCGCGGGGCGGGCTGTGTCTTCCCACCCGATAGCCACGCCTGTCGCGGTCATCGGGATGGCGTGCCGCCTGCCCGGAGGCATCGAATCTCCAGAACAGTTTTGGGAGGCGTTGCTGCGCGGCGACGACCTTGTCACCGAAATCCCACCGGACCGGTGGGACGCCGACGAGTTCTACGATCCCCAACCCGGTGTGCCCGGTCGGTCCGTCTGCAAATGGGGCGCGTTCCTCGATGACGTGGCCGGCTTCGACCCGGAGTTCTTCGGCATCACCGACAACGAGGCGACCGCGATGGACCCGCAGCACCGACTGCTGCTGGAAACCTCGTGGGAGGCCATGGAGCACGGCGGTCTGACCCGCAAGACGCTGGCCGGCTCGCGCACCGGCGTCTTCATGGGACTGATGCACGACGACTACCAATTCGTGCACGCCGAGGCCGACGCCCTGGAGGGCCCGTACGGCTACATGGGCAATAGCTTCGCCATGGGTTCCGGGCGCGTTGCGTACACGATGGGGCTGCGCGGTCCCGCGATGACAGTGGATACCGCCTGCTCGTCCGGCCTTGCAGCGGTGCATATCGCGTGTCGCAGCTTGCACGACGGCGAAAGCGACATGGCACTCGCGGGCGGCGCCTCGGTGTCGTTCGAGCCGCGCAAATCATGCTCGGGTTCTGCCATCGGAATGCTTTCTGCGACGGGGCACTGCCGGGCGTTCGATATCGCCGCCGACGGGTTCGTGGCCGGCGAGGGCTGCGTCGTGCTGTTGCTCAAGCGGCTGCCGGACGCCTTGCGCGCCGGTGACCGAATCTTGGCGGTACTCCGCGGCACCGCCGCCAACCAGGACGGCCACACGGTGAACATCGTGACGCCGTCACGGGCCGCGCAGGTCGAGGCCTATCGGGCGGCGTTGTCGGCGGCGGATGTGGACGCCCGCACCGTCGGACTGGTGGAAGCACACGGTCCCGGCACCCCCGTGGGGGATCCCGTCGAATACGCCAGCTTGGCGGAGGTGTACGGCGTCGACGGGCCGTGCGCCCTCGCGTCGGTCAAGACGAACTTCGGGCACACCCAATCGGCGGCCGGAGCGCTCGGGCTGATGAAGGCCGTGCTGGCGCTGCAGCACGGCGTGATCCCGCGCAACCTGCACTTCACGCGCCTGCCCGACCAGATGGCCGAGATCAAGACCAACCTTTTTGTGCCGCAGGCTAATACACCGTGGCCCAGCAACGGTCAGCGCGGACCACGTCGAGCGGCGGTCTCGTCGTACGGGTTCTCGGGAACCAATGTGCACGCCATCGTCGAGCAGGCGCCCCTGACGCCCGCACCGGGCGATGCCCCGCCCATCCCCGTGATCGACGGCGCGCTGCTTTTCCCGCTGTCCGCCACATCGCCCGACGGGCTGCGGCAAACCGCGAGGAGGCTCGCGGACTGGGTCGACAAACACGCGCCGGAGCTTGCGGCATCGGACGTGGCGTACACGCTCGCGCGGCGGAGGGCGCATCGGACGGTGCGCACGGCGGTCATCGCCGGCACCCTCGGCGAGCTGACCGAAGGTCTGCGCGGGGTCGCCGCCGGCGAGTTCCCGTATCAGCCGGCGGTCGGGCAGGACGACCGGGGTCCGGTCTGGCTGTTCTCCGGCCAGGGCTCGCAGTGGGCGTCGATGGGCGCCGAGCTGCTCGCGACCGAGCCGGTGTTCGCGGCGACGGTCGCCACGGTGGAGCCGCTGATCGCCCGGGAATCGGGATTCTCCGTCACCCAAGCGATTTCGGTGCCCGCAACGGTTACCGGGATCGATCGCATCCAGCCCGCGCTGTTCACGATGCAGGTCGCGCTGGCGGCCACGATGAGGGCCTACGGCGTGCGGCCGGGGGCCGTGATCGGCCACTCGATGGGTGAGGTCGCGGCCGCGGTTGTGGCGGGGGCGTTGGTGCTGGAGGACGGCGTACGCGTGATCTGCCGCCGCTCGCGGCTGATGGCGACGATCGCCGGCTCCGGTGCGATGGCGTCGGTGGAACTGCCGGCCGAGCAGGTGCTCCTGGAACTCATGGCTCGCGGCGTCGACGACGTCGTGCTGGCAGTGGTGGCCTCGCCGCAGTCCACGGTGGTCGGCGGCGCCGCGCAGGCCGTGCGAGATCTGGTCGCCGGGTGGGAGCAGCGCGACGTGGCGGCGCGCGAAATCGCCGTCGACGTGGCCTCGCACTCCCCCCAGGTTGATCCGATCCTCGACGAACTGTCCGACGTCCTGGCAGGGCTCGACCCCAGGACACCCGACGTGCCCTTCTACTCCTCGACCGCCTTCGACCCGCGCGAGCAGCCAGTGTGTGACGCCTGGTACTGGTCGGACAATCTGCGCCACATGGTGCGTTTCGCCGCCGCTGTGCAGGCGGCGTTGGAGGACGGCTACCGGGTATTCGCGGAGTTGGCCCCACATCCGCTACTCACCCATGCGGTCGAACAGACTGCGGGCAGCCTCGGTATGCCGCTGGCCGCCCTCGCTGCCATGCGCCGCGAGCAGGAGCCTCGGCACGGGCTGCGCGGCTTGCTGGCGGATCTGCACAGTGCGGGCGCGGCCGTCGACTTCTCGGTCCTCTACCCCGAGGGGCGGCTGGTGGACGTTCCGCTCCCGTCCTGGAGCCGCCGCCCACTGCTGCTGAATCGCGGCGGTCAGGATTCGCGGGCACGAGGCGCCTGGACCGTTCCGGTGCATCCACTAATGGGGCCGCACGTGCGATTACCCGAGGAACCCGAGCGCCACGTCTGGCAAGGCGAGGTCGGAACCGCGACGCAGCCGTGGCTGGGCGACCACCGCATACACAACGTCGCGGTTCTCCCGGGGGCGGCGTACTGCGAGATGGCATTGGCCGCGGCGCGCACGATCTTCGGCGAAAAGTCGGAGGTCCGCGATATCACTTTCGAGGCGACGCTGCTCTTGGACGCCGAGACTCCGGTCTCCGCGGACGCGTCGGTGAACGCGCCCGGCATCGCCGATTTCGTGGTGCAGAGCTTTCAGGAGCGCAAGCCGGTCCGGCGGGCGACGGGGGTGCTGCGGGCGCGAGGACGGGAGGACCGTCCAGCCGCCTACGACATTGCGGCCCTGCTCGCGACCCACTCGTGCCGGCTGGATGGCGCCGTATTACGGCAGCAGTTCGACGACCATGGTTTGCAGTATGGCGCGGCCTTCGCCGGACTGGCCACGGCCTACACCGCGGGCGAGGGCGGCGGGACGGTGCTGGCGGAGGTCGCGCTGCCCGGCGCCATCCGCTCGCAACACAGCGCCTACGGCATCCACCCCGCCTTACTTGATGCCTGCTTTCAATCGGTTGCGGCGCACCCCGCGGCCCGGGTTGCGGGTAGCGCCGGTCTGCTGCTGCCGCTTGGCGTACGCGGTGTTCGGCTCTACGCCCCTACCCGCGGCGCGCGCTACTGCTACACGAAGGTCTCCACGGCCGACGGGGCCGGCCTCGAGGCCGACCTCGACGTGCTTGACGAACACGGGACAGTGCTGCTGGCCGTGAGCGGACTGCAAGTCAGCACAGGGGCCGCCGAGGGCGCCCATCGCGATCGCGTGCTGAACGAGCGACTCCTGACCATCGAGTGGACACCGCGAGCGCTGCCCGACGTGGAGCACGTCAGCCGGGAATCATGCTTGCTGATCAGCACTTCCGCCACCGCGGACGTGACGGCGACCAGCCTGGCCGATGCGTTGAAATCCGGGGGAACCGACTGCATCACCATGACCTGGCCGCAGCACTGCGATCACCGGGCCAACTCGGAATCGCTGGGTGCGCATCTTGGTGCCCGCGGGGTCGGCGGGGTGGTCATCCTCACCGGCCCGAAAAACGGCAACCCCGAGGAGGAGTGCGCTGGCCGTGGCGGGGACTATGTGCGGCATCTGGTGCGAATTGCCCGGCAGATCACGGAGATCGACCGCGAGCCGCCGCGTCTGTACGTCGTAACGCGCAACGCCCAGGCCGTCGTGCCTGGGGACGTGAACAACCTGGAGCAGGCCGGGCTCCGTGGCCTGGTGCGAGCCATCAACACTGAATATCCACACCTGCGCGCGAGCCAGATCGACATGGACGAAGACACGGACGCCGAGCAACTGGCCAGACAACTGTTGGGGCCTTCGGACGAGGACGAGACGGCTTGGCGGAACGGCCAGTGGCACACCGCGCGCGTGACTCCTGGGCCGCTGCGGCCTGAGGACCGGAGAACCGCCGTGGCGGATCACCCCCACGACGGGATGCGCATGCAGATCCGGACGCCTGGCGATCTGGAAACGCTGGAACTGGCCGCTTTTCAACGAGTTCCGCCGGGTCGGGGGGAGATCGAGGTTGCGGTCACCGCATCGAGCGTCAACTTCTCCGACATCCTGATCGCCGCCGGCCAGCACCCCGGTGACGATGGGGATGCACGACAGTTGGGCAGGGACTTCGCCGGAGTCGTCACCGCGGTTGGTCCCGAAGTCTCCACCCATCGGGTGGGTGATCTTGTCGGCGGTTTCTCTGCAACCGGTTGCTGGGCAACGTTTGTCACCTGTGACGCCCGGCTGGCCGCGACGCTGCCACCGGGTCTCACCGCTGACCAGGCGGCTGCGGTGACCACTCCGCACGCCGTGGCCTGGCACGCGTTACACGATCAGGCCAGGATCGCCACCGGTGACCGGGTGTTGATCCATTCCGCAGCCGGCAGCGTGGGACGCGCGGCGATCGCGATCGCCCACGCCGCGGGAGCCGAAGTCTTCGCCACGGCCGGCAGTGAGCAGCGGCGTGAGCTGTTGCGCAACATGGGGATCCAGCATGTCTATGACTCCCGTCGCATCGAGTTCACGGAGCAGATCCGCCGCGACACCGGCGGATATGGTGTCGACATCGTGCTCAACTCGCTGTCGGGGGCCGCGCAACGCGCGGGCCTCGAGGCGTTGGCCGCCGGTGGCCGATTTGTGGAAATCGGCAAGCAGGACGTTTGTGCGAACACCCGACTGGAGCTTTTCCCATTCCATCGCAACCTCACCTTCCACTACGTCGATCTGACGTTGATGTCGCAGAGCCACCCGGAGCGGGTGGGCGGATTGCTTAGCACGGTGTATCGCCTTGTCGCAGAGCATGAGCTGCCGTTGCCGGACATCACTCACTACGCGCTCGGAGATGCCACCGCGGCTCTACGCGTGAAAAGCGAGGCGGAGCACACGGGCAGGGTTCTACTCGATATGCCCAAGACCGGTCACACCAACGTCGTGGTACCGCCCGGTCAGAGCCCGACTTTCCGCAACGACGGCTCATACATCATCACCGGCGGCCTGGGCGGGATCGGGCTCTTCCTTGCCGAAAAGATGGCCGCGGCCGGCTGTGGCCGCATCGTGTTGAGCTCGCGATCGCAACCGAATGCCAGGGCGTTGGAGACGATCGAACTCATCCGCGCGATGGGCACCGACATCGAGGTGGACTGCGGCGACATCGCCGAAGCCGGCACGGCGACGCGCTTGGTGGCGACGGCGACTGCCACCGGCCTGCCGTTGCGGGGGGTGTTGCACGCCGCCGCGGTATTCGAGAACGCGATGCTCGCCACCACGAGCGACGAGCTGATCGACCGCAACTGGGCTCCGAAGGTATTCGGGGCGTGGAACTTACACCGGGCGACGGCCGCTCTCGCCCTGGACTGGTTCTGCTTGTTCTCCTCGGCGGTAGGTCTGGTGGGCTCGCCCGGACAATCGGCGTACGCCGCCGCGAACAGCTGGCTGGACGCGTTCGCGCGGTGGCGCCGAGCCCGCGGCCTTCCCGCCACCGCGATCGGGTGGGCGCTATGGGCCGAGGTCGGCCGCGCCGCCGAGCTCAGGTCCGCGACCGGCGAAGACGTGGCCCCCGGGCAGGACGGCGAAGGCACCGCGATCGCGCACTGGCGCGACACGGCTTTCACCGCCGACGAGGGCGCCTACGCGTTTCAAGCACTCCTGCGCCACGACCGCGCGTACGCCGGGTATGCAAAGCTGACGGGCACCCCGTGGTTCGCCGCCTACGCGCAACGCAGCAGGTTCGCTGAATTGTTCCGCTCCAGGGGCCAAAGCTCGACGGACGCAAGCGAATTGCTGGGCGAGTTGAAGGCCCTGTCGCCGGAAGACCGGCCCGTTCGGCTCCGCCGCATGGTCTCCGACGCCGTGAGCCTGATTCTGCGGCGCACCATCGACCCGGATCACCCGCTCTCCGAGTATGGCCTCGACTCGATGGGCAACCTTGAGCTGCGCACCCGTATCGAGGCGGAAACAGGGGTGCGCGTCACCACCAACGACATCACCACCATTCGGGGTCTGGCCGGGCTACTGTGTGAAACCCTTTCTGCAACTGCCGACCTCGGTTCCGGCGCAAGCGGACAGAAGGAGGAAGAGTGTTCGTAGGTGCGGGGCCGGCGCGCGGGTTGTTCGTGGGAACGGTTCATGACTGGGTGCCCGAGTCGGGCAGGATCGTGTCCTGGGAAGCCTCACCGTCCTCCCTCGAGAAGGCCCGGCAGGCGCCGATAAGCGATGTGCCGCTGAGCGCCATGCAGGAAGCCCACCTGCGCGGCTTTTCCCGCTACGCGGCCCGCGGGCTCGACTATGCCCGGCTGGTCATCGGGTGCGGCGACGAACCCGGCCGGTGCGACGTCCGTGCCATGAGCTACGTCATCAATGCACACCTGCGCCGACACAAGACGTATCACAGTTGGTTCGCATACCAAGACGCGGAATGCATTGTGCGGCATACCATCGATGATCCCGCCGATATCGAGTTCGTTCCGACCCGGCGTGACACGATGACACCGACCGAGTGGCGTCAGTTCGTGCTGTCCACCCCCGACCCGGTGCAATGGGACTGCTTCAGGTTCGGCATCATCCAGCGCGCGGACCACTTCACCTTCTTCGCGATCGTCGATCACGTGCACTGTGACCCGACGATCATCTCGGGGTTGTACACGGAAATCTTGATGAACTACCGCATCCTGATCACTGGGGGCGCGCTCGGTTCGTCACCGCCGCCCGCCAGTCACGACGATTTCTGCATGCGAGAGAAGCAACACCTGGCCAGCCTGGCGGCGTCTTCCCCCGAGGTGCAGAGGTGGATCGAATTCGCCGAACGGAACGGCGGAACGCTACCGGATTTCCCCCTGCCGCTCGGCGACTTGTCGGTGCCTTCCGGTGGCGACCTCGTCGTCCAGCGGCTGATGGGTCAGGAAGAGACCGCCGCATTCGAATCACTCTGCATCCGAGCGGCCGCGCGCATCAGCGGGGGCCTGTTCGCCTGTGTGGCTCTCGCGCAATACGAGTTGACCGGCGCGACGACGTATTACGGGCTCGCGCCGATCGACAAACGCAGGACCCTCGCGGAATTCTCGACCATGGGATGGTTCACCGGCGTGGTTCCGTTCACCGTCCCCGTCGACCCGGCATCTTTTGCAGAGACCGCGCGCGCCGCGCAGGCGTCCTTCGACTCGAATCTGGATCTCGCGAATGTGTCGTTCAACGACGTGCTGAAGTTGGCGCCCTGGCTCAGGGAGTGGGGACCGAATTGCACCATGGTCAATTACATGGATGCCGGCCTGCCGCCCTTTTCCGCCACGGTCGCTTCCCAGATGAAGAACGCGAACATCAAAATCTATTGCGATCCAAGGGATCCGGCTCACTTGTATATTTCGGTGATCCGGCTCTTCGACGAGGTGTCGATATGGGTGAATTTCCCGAACAATCCGGTGGCGAGGGACTCCGTGACCCGATTCCTGAACGCGCTGACAGCGGTATTCAAGCGCGTCTTGGAGGGCCGCGGTCCGAGTGCGGCTAGGACCGAGGTCACGGATCTTGCCTACGCGGACGACGATTGACGGGCCGGTTGCGTCGATGAAAGTTGTCTTGGCGGCCCACGGAACCCGCGGCGATGTCGAGCCCTGCGCCGCTGTCGGCCTTGAGCTGATGCGGCGAGGGCACGAAGTACGCGTGGCGGCGCCGCCCAACCTGATTGGCTTTGTGGAGTCGGCCGGGCTTGTTGCGGTCGGGTACGGGCCGGATTCGCAGGAGCAGGTCAAGGCGCTCGCGGATTTCCACCACCACGCCTTCAAGCCGCAAAACCCGATCAACTTGGTCCGCGCGGGCAAGGAGCTTTTCATCGAGGGTTGGGCGCAGATGAGTTCGACGCTGACTTCGGTAGCGGACGGGGCCGACGTACTGGTAACCGGCCAGACGTACCACGGGGTCGTCGCCAATGTGGCGGAGTACTACGACATTCCAGTGGCTGCGCTCCACCACATGCCGATCTGCGTCAATGGCCAGCTGGCTCTTCCGTCGATACCATCGCCGGCTCCCCTGGTCCGCGCTACGTTGAGGACGGCGTGGTGGCTGTACGGGCTTATCACCCAGGAGGTCGATGACGCGCAACGCCGTCAACTGGGCCTACCGCGGGCAACGGCCCCCGCGGCGAAACGGATGGCGCAACGCGGATCGCTCGAAATCCAGGCCTACGACGGAGCGTGTTTTCCGGGCCTGTCGAAGGAATGGAACGGCCGCCGGCCGTTCGTCGGCGCGCTCACGATGGAATTACCGACGCATGACGACGGTGAGGTGGCTTCGTGGGCTACCGCGGGAACGCCCCCCATCTACTTCGGGTTTGGCAGCACACCGGTCCGGTCGCCCGCCGACGCGATCGCCATGATCGCCGCGGCCTGCGCGGACCTCGGCGAACGGGCCTTGGTGTACTCGGGCGCGACCAGCCCACACTGCACGCCGCATTCCGACCGAATACGACTGGTGGGCCCGCTGAATTACACCGTCACCCTTCCGCTCTGCCGCGCGATTGTTCACCACGGTGGCGGGGGCACCACGGCCGCCGGTCTGCGAGCCGGAATTCCCATGCTGATCCTCTGGGACGTGGCCGAGCAGCCGCTGTGGGCCGCGCAGGTCACCCGGATGCGAGTTGGCCGATCCCAGCGCCTGGTGAGCACCACCGTGGAATCGCTCGTGAGACACCTCCGTGAAATCCTTGCGCCGCAATACACGGCCCGGGCTCGCGATTTCGCCGGTCGCATGACCAAGCCTGCCGAAAGCATCAGCGCGGCAGCCGATCTCGTGGAGGCGGTCGCCCGCGGGGAGCGTGTTCGATGATGTGGGGAACGGTGCTGCCGATCGCTCTTTGGCTGTCGCTCGACCCGACGCGTCTGGTCGTCGGCGGAATCTTGATGTCACGCCCCCGGCCCCGACACAACCTCCTTGCCTACTGGTGGGGCGGCATGACAGCGGGCCTGGGCCCGGCCGTCGGCGCCTTCGTACTTCTGCGGAATTCCCCACCGACGGTTATGGAAGATGCGAAGACTACGGTCATGCGCTTCACGGGCGCCTACTTCCAGATCGCGGTCGGCGTGCTTGCGCTGGCGATCGCGACAGGAGTGTGGGCGTACCGCGGCGCCCCGTCGTCCTCAGGCCAGCAATTGCCCCGACCGACCGCGGCCGCCCGGCTCACGGCGCGCATCCGGCGCGCGTTGCAGGGCGGAAATCCGTGGGTGGCGTTCGGGATCGGACTGATGACGACCGTGCCACTCGCCGATTATCTCGTGGTCCTCATCATCATCGCCTCCTCGAGAGCAGCCATCGGCGCTCAACTCGGCGCAGTCGTGATATTCATCGTCGTGGTGCTCGCTCTCGTCGAGGTCCCCCTCGTCAGTTATCTTGTCGCACCGGCGCAGACGCAGCAGGCGATGGTCCAGCTGCAAAGGTGGTTCGCCACTCACCGTCGACGGCTTCTGATAGCGGCACCCGCTCTC
Source organism: Mycobacterium sp. 852002-51613_SCH5001154 (assembly GCF_001667425.1). Classification (NCBI taxonomy): domain Bacteria; kingdom Bacillati; phylum Actinomycetota; class Actinomycetes; order Mycobacteriales; family Mycobacteriaceae; genus Mycobacterium; species Mycobacterium sp. 852002-51613_SCH5001154. The sequence continues at coordinate 110,951 of NZ_LZII01000085.1, forward strand.
GCTGGGATCATGCTGTTGGCCGCGGGTGTCAGCAGCCTCTGAACCGCCAGCGTCGTTCATTTCGAACCGGGCAGCCTCCGGCGGGGAGCTTCGGTGCGCCCAGCGTAGGTCCACCCAGCCGTCGGCCGGGCGTAGCCGCTAACCAGGGAGGGCGCTCTCCGGCCCAGCCGGTCCACGTGCGCCTGGATGAGCTCGAACGGGTAGTCGGTGTGTCGCTCGATGACATCGCGCAGGTTCGCTATGGACGCGTGCCACGGCATGTCGTATCGCGCCAGGTTGGTCTTGAGGAAAGGAAACCGGAAGTCCTTGATGAGTCCGTCCCAAAAGTGCAGGGTCCCGTTATTGCGGCCGGAGCGTTTATTCGCCCACGGATGGGCTGATGAGCGGCCATAGGCGAGTTCGATGGCGGCGGCGGAAACGAACGGGTCGAGGCTGAGGCCCGCCTTGCGAGCCCGCGCAGATATGCCGATCTCGTAGCGCCAGATGACCGTCTGTTTGTGGACCACGTATTGGAAGCCGTTCCAGAAATCCTCGAGAAACGGACGTGTGTGCGGATTGAGATCCCAAGCCAGAAAGAAAGATTGGAGATGGGGAACCAACTGGGTGTTCTCGACCGCGCCGTACATGTCGGCACCGTGAAACGAGCTCAACATGTTTTCGAGGGAAAAGAGCGGACCGAACACGCTGTCATTGGCGACCAGAAACCGGTCGAACTGATCGAGCGACCACCCGCGGTGCGTGAGAACGCACCACGCGAGGTGCCACGATCCGAAATCGTAAGAGAGTGTGCGGCGGGTGTAGATGCCGGCACACAGAGAGCGGATGGAAGCCACGGACTCCGGTGTGAGAGTGGGCGAGCCGGAGACGAAGACAATGGTCGCGCCCTGCTCCCGCAACGCCTTCAGGTAATAGGCGACGTACGGGTCGACGACGCCCTGGGGATCGAAGTGGGCAAACAACGCAAGCGTACGGCGGCCGGGCGGCGGATGCGGCGGAAGCTCTAGGTGGGTTTCGCACAGGAATCGGAAGGCGTTGCCGCCCAGCCGATAACGCGCCGCGGCTGACGCGCGCTCTGCTTCGGTGCGAAGCGTATCCGAAATCTTCATCGCGACCCCGTGGCCTCCGGTGAGTGCTCAGTCGACGTGAAGCGGCCAGCCGCCAGCGCTAGGCATCCAACCGCGCGAACTGATTCTGTTGATAGCGCTCGACGCAGGCCGCTCTTCGGACCTTGCCGCTGGTGGTGATGGGGATCGAACCGGGCGCTACCACAACGAGATCGGCAATGCTCAGTCCGTGCACGGTGGATATCGCGGAAGTGACTTTGCGCTTGACGGCATCGAAACCCGCTTCGCTGGCGCCGGCGCGATTCTTGAACTCGATGATCGCGACGACTTTTTCGGTGCCCTCGGCCGGAACCGAGATTGCTGCGCACCGCCCCGGCGCGATGCTCTGGATCGTTGCCTCGAGGTCGTCGGGAGAGTGGTTGCGGCCGTAGACGATCAATAGATCCTTGATACGGCCGATGATGAACAGTTCGCCGTCGGCGATGAACCCCATATCTCCGGTCCGCAGCCAGGGCCCCTCGGGAGTGCCGGCCGTCGCATCGACAAGCGTTGCGCCGAATGTCTCTTCAGACTCTGGTCGTTTCTGCCAGTAGCCGGACGCGACGTTGTGCCCATGCACCCAGATTTCACCGGTCGTTCCCGCCGGACATTCGATACGTGTCTCCGGATTGACGATGCGCACCATCGGTGAGCGTGGCGCGCCGTAACTGACCAGTGCGGTACCGCCCCCGCTCGCACACCGCTTCGCGAGGCCAGCGGTCAATTCTTCGGAGTCGAAGTGCACGACTTGTGGTGGTTGACCCGCTTCGCGGGTCGCGACGTACAGCGTTGCCTCCGCCATTCCATACGAGGGCCGCAACACCCGCTCCGGGAGGTTGAAGGAGGCGAAGCGCTCGGTGAAGCGTCGCAGCGTCGCGGGCTGGACTCGCTCGCTGCCGTTGAGGATGCTCAGCACGTTTCCCAGATCGAGGCCGGCCAGGTCGTCGTCCGAGGTCTTTCTTGCGGCCAATTCGAAGGCGAAATTAGGCCCCGCCGATAGTGCGTGACTGTTGCAGGCCAGCAACTGCATCCACCGGGCCGGCCGCTGCAGGAACGCCACCGGAGTCGTGAGCACGGTGTGGAACCCCGTCAGCACCGGAAAGATGATTCCGAGATGCAACCCCATGTCGTGGTAGAAGGGCAGCCACGACACCACAGTGGTGTCCGGTGGGGCCACGCCGCCGTGGTCGCCGAAGAAGGCGGCATTGATCTGCCCGAAATTGGCCATGATGTTCCTGTCGGAGACCATCACTCCGGCGGGGGTGCGCGTCGACCCGGACGTGTATTGCAAATAGATGGTGTCGATTGAGCTGTCGACCCGCGCGCGCGGCGCGTTCGTCGAGCCCGGGGCCGGCGAATCAACCGCGACGATCGACGGAACGGAGTCCCCGGCCCCCGCCTCGACATACCGGGCGACGTCGTCCGCGATCGACGATGTCGTGAGGAGGACGGAGGGCGAGGTGTCTTTCAGTACCGCACCGACACGTTCGTCGCTGGCCCCACCGAGTGGAACCGCAATCAGCCCAGCCTGTAATGCGGCAAGGAAGGCGGCGATGTAGTCCAGCCCGTGCGGCGCCAGTATCACTGCGCGCTCCCCCGGCCGCCCGTGAATCCCCAACTGCGGTGCGAGGTTAAGCACTCGCCGGTACAGCTGCGACCATGTCACGCTTTCGGCGATTCCGTTGCGATCCCGCTCGTAATCCATGAACGTGAACGCCGTCCGGTTGGGCTGCAGGCTGGCGCGTTCGCGCAGCAGTGTCGGAATGGGACACTTAAGCATGGGCGTCAGGCTACCCCGGCCATTATCACCGCGTCGGTTTTGCGCCGGACACGATGGGCGGCTGCAACGTACGCCGATAGAGAACGTGATCAGCCGGCTGAACTCCGCGCCAATCTTGGTGGCGCTATTGGATTTGCGCTTCAAATACGGCTATCGGTTTCTCAGCCGCCTCCTCACGAGGGACGACGTCTTATTCCTCAATTACGGATATGAGGAGGATCCGCCGCTGGCCCTGTCGCTGGCGGCGGACGACGAGCGCGATCGGTTTCCCATCCAGCTCTATCACCGCACGGCGACCCAGGTGGATCTCGCCGGCAAGGATGTGCTGGAAGTCAGTTGCGGCCACGGCGGTGGTGCCTCGTATCTGGTGCGAACGCTGCACCCCGCCTCTTACACGGGGTTGGATCTCAATACGGTCGGAATAGACTTCTGCCGAAAGAGGCACGATCTGCCCGGCCTGCAGTTCGTGCAGGGTAACGCGGAAAGCCTGCCCTTCCCCGACGCGTCCTTCGACGCGGTGATCAACGTCGAAGCCGCGATTAATTACCGCAACGTCCGCCGGTTCTTCGCTGAAGTGGAACGCGTGCTGCGGCCGGGCGGGCATTTCCTGTACGCGGATATCCGCTATGCCGACGAAATCGCCACCTGGGAAGCGGACCTGGCCGGCATCTCCCTGCGCCGGATCTCAGAGACGGCGATCAACGCACAGGTCATGCGCGGGTTGGAGCAAAATCGCCTGTTCGACCAAATCACTCGGCGTCTGCCCAACATCGGATTCCTACGTGGCATCGCCGAGGACTATGCAGGGGGGCGCGGTTCGTTGATCTACCGGCGCCTGGAAAACGGCGAGGCTTCCTACCGGTTGTTCAGCTTCGCCAAGAATTGATCCGCCTCGTCTCGAGACTTCATGCCGGCGTCACGCCGTGTGAAGCCAATACTCCCTCGCCCGGTGCACAACGGCCTATTCTTTGAACAGCAAACGCGGGGGCCGGGATTGGCGGAGGTCGGATGGCGGCCGTAGCAACGTGCCAGGCATGCGGCACCGAGCTTTTCGAGAATGCGCGGTTCTGTCACGGATGCGGCTCACCAGTTGCCCAACCCACGGCCCACGCGGAGTACAAGCAGGTGTCGGTGCTGTTCGCCGACGTTGTGCATTCCATGGACATAGCCGCGGCCGTCGGCGCGGAGCGGCTGCGCGAAATCATGGCCGAACTGGTCGACCGCTGCACCGACGTGGTGCACCGCTACGGGGGCACGGTGGACAAGTTCACCGGCGACGGGATCATGGCGGTGTTCGGCGCGCCCGTAGCAATGGAGGACCACGCGGTTCGCGCCTGCCTGACGGCCTTGGGAGTTCAGGAGGAGATCAAGCGGCTCGCGAGCGACGTCCGACAGCGCGACCGTGTGGACCTGCAGTTGCGGGTAGGCCTGAACTCCGGCCAGGTAATAGCGGGCGAAATCGGTTCCGGGCCGTTCCGCTACACCGCGATCGGTGAGCAAGTCGGGATGGCCCAACGGATGGAATCTGTGGCGCCCCCGGGTGAGGTGATGTTGAGCGAATCCACCGCACGTCTCGTTCAGGAAGCCGCCGTGTTGGGCGCCGCCGAGGAGGTGCACATCAAGGGCAGCGATGCCCCGGTGCTGTCCCGTCGCCTGCTCGGCATGACCGGTGGTTGGCAACGAAGCCGGTCCCTGCAGGGCGCCCTGGTCGGACGAGAACTCGAAGTTGCGACGGTCGCGGGCCTCCTGGATCGGTCCTTGAGCGGGCGGGGTTGCGTTATCTGCGTTGCTGGACCACCGGGCATCGGCAAGACGCGCCTCGCTGATGAGGCCATCGCGATGGCGCGGGGGCGCGGTTTCGAGGTGTCAGCAGCCTTCTGTGAGTCGCACACCAGCGACGTCCCCTTTGTCGTGGCGGCACGGCTACTTCGCGAAGCCGCCCGAATAACCGAGCTCGACGACGAGGCGGCGCGCACACAGGTGCGCGCCAGCGTCCCCGATGCGTCCGATGAGGATTTGCTGCTGCTGTATGACTTGATGGGCATTAGAGAACCCGAGACCCTACCCCCCACGATCCGTCCCGATGCGCGGCGCCGGCGGTTGACCGCACTGATCAACTCAATCTCGTTGACGCGCACCCAACCGGTTCTCTACGTCGTCGAGGACGTGCATTGGATCGACGGGGTCAGTGAGTCGCTGCTGGCCGAATTACTCACCGTCATCCCCCGAACGCCGTCGATGGTGCTGATCACATACCGGCCCGAATACCGCGGCGTACTGTCTAATGTCCTTGGTGCACAGGCGATCTCGTTGACGCCGCTGAGTGAGTCGGAAACCGCGACGCTGCTTGACGAGTTGTTGGGCACCGATCCGTCGGTCGCCGGGATCAAGTCGCTTGTTGCCGAACGGGCGGGCGGTAACCCGTTTTTCGCACAGGAGATGGCGCGTGAGCTCGCCGAGCGCGGTGTGCTCGAGGGCGACCGTGGCGGTTTCACCTGCACGACAGACCTGGCCGACGTCACCGTTCCGGCGAGCCTGCAGGCCACCATCTCCGCGCGCATCGACCGCCTGGATCCCGATGCCAAGCAGACGTTGAACGCCGCCGCGGTAATTGGCTCGCGCTTCACGCCCGAGTTGCTCGCCGCGGTGGGCAACGCCCCTGCCCTGGACGGGCTCCTCAGCGCCGCGCTGATCGATCAGGTCCGTTTCACACCGGGGGCCGAGTTCGCGTTCCGCCACCCGCTGATCCGGGCGGTCGCCTATGAATCGCAACTGAAATCCGACCGCGCCCAGATGCACCGGCGCCTGGCAGCTGCTATCGAGGCCCGCGGGCCGGAATCCGCCGACCAGAACGCGGCGCTGATCGCCGAACATCTCGAAGCCGCAGGTGACCTTCAGGATGCTTACGGGTGGCATATGCGCGCCGCAACGTGGGCGACTTACCGCGATATCGCCGCGGCACGTCTGGGTTGGGAATCTGCAAGAAGGATCGCCGACGCATTGCCCGCCGAGGACCCGCACCGAGCAGCCATGCGGATCGCCCCGCGCACCATGCTGTGCGCGACCGCCTGGCGCGTCCGGATGAGCGTGGCCGGTGAGCGTTTTGATGAACTGCGGAGGTTGTGCACCGCCGCTGGGGACAAGGCGTCACTGGCGATCGCTATGGCAGCGCTGGTGGCTGATCACACGCACCAGGACCGCGTTGTCGAGGCTTCGCAGCTAGCTTCGGAGGCCGTGACCCTGGTCGAGTCCATCGGCGATCCCACGCTGACGGTAGCGCTGTCCTTCACGCCGATCCGCGCCAAGATGGCAAGCGGCGAGTGGTCGGAGATGCTCCGGCTGTCCCAGCGGGTCATCGACCTGGCCGCCGGTGACCCCGCCAAGGGCAACCTGCTTTTCGGGTCTCCCCTGGCCCTCGCCTACGCGCAACGGGCCATCGCCCGTTACGCACTGGGTCGCCCGGGATGGCGAGAGGACCTGCGGCGCGGGCTGACCGTGGCGCAGGGCGCCGACTCCCTGTCCTACGTCACCCTCGTGAGCTATGTGTACTCCGCGGGGATACCGGCCGGCGCGCTGCGGCCCGACGAATCCACGGTGCGGGAGATCGAGGATGCGTTAACCATCGCCGAACGATCCGGCGACAACCTCCAGTTGGGTTTCGCCTGGTTGACCCTGGGCCTTGCGCTGGTGCACCGCAACACGGATGCCGAGCGTGATCGCGGGCAGAAGTTGCTGGCGGAGGTCCACGAGGTTTTCCTGCGCGGGGGCCACTTCCTGTGCGATCTACCGCTGCTCGACGCGTATGTGGCCCGTGAGACGGCCCGCCGAGGGGATCGCGATCAAGCGATACCGCAGATGCGCGCCGCGGTCGACCATCTCGCCCGTGGCGGCCAACTCCTGTCTTGGGGAATTCCGGCGACGTCGGTTCTGGTGGAGACCTTGCTAGACCGCGGGACCGAATGTGACGTTGCCGAAGCCGGGGCCGCAATCGAGCGGTTGGCGGACGCACCGGCCGATGAGGGCCTGGCGATACGTGAAATTTGGCTGCAGCGGCTGCGCGCCCTTCTGGCGCGGGCGCGGGGCGATATGGAGGCCTACTCGCGGCTCAGAGATCGCTACCGCGACATGGCGAGAACGCTTGGCTTCGAAGGACACACCGACTGGGCCGAGGCGATGCCATAGGGCCGGCCGTCGTCAGGGGCGCGGCTGCACCTCGACGCTCGGCGGCCGTGACTGCGGCTCCTGGGGTTTCGCACGAACCGATCGCCGCACCAGGCTGAACGCGACCGCGCCGCCGGCGAGGACCACGACGGCCGCGCCCGCGAACACCAACGGACGCCTGCTCCGGCGCTGCGCCCGCCGCGCGTCCTGCAGCGCCTGAGGCAGGTTCGAAACCACCTCCTGCGCGGCGGCCAACTCTTGGGCGAGCGTCTCTTGGGCCGCGGCGAGTTCCTTGGCCAGGCGCCCCTCTTGGTATTTGCGACGGAGCTGCGCTGCGGTCGACTGAGCAGACTGGACGCTCAGGCCGACGACTCCCCTGGTGACGTCCACTGGTCCCACTGTCGAGTAAGTCAGCCCGCGAGCCAGTCGCTCACGCGGGCTCAGCCGGGATTCCGCCTTTGCGCTCATCTGCCGCCTTTCTGTGCGTGCTGAACAGACTGCCAGCATAGGGACGTCGGCGGAACCGTTGTGCGCGCGACGCAGTTTCGGCGGCGGCTCGGCTTGAGCGACACCGGGTGTGGGCATGCCCGCGCGTAATGGCAGACTCTCATGCCGTGACCAACAGCCCCCATCAGACCGCTACCGCCACGCTCCACACCAACCGCGGCGACATCAAAGTCGCCCTGTTCGGCAACCACGCGCCCAAGACCGTCGCCAACTTCGTTGGCCTGGCGCAGGGCACCAAGGAGTACTCGACCCAGAACGCATCGGGCGGGTCCTCCGGTCCGTTCTACGATGGCGCGGTCTTCCACCGGGTGATCCAGGGCTTCATGATCCAGGGCGGCGACCCGACCGGCACCGGTCGCGGCGGCCCCGGCTACAAGTTCGCCGACGAGTTCCACCCCGAACTTCAATTCGACAAGCCGTACCTGCTGGCGATGGCGAATGCGGGCCCGGGCACCAACGGCTCGCAATTCTTCATCACGGTCGGCAAGACACCCCACCTGAACCGGCGGCACACCATCTTCGGCGAAGTGACGGACCCGGAATCGCAGCGAGTGGTCGAGGCGATCGCGACGACGTCCACCGACGCCAACGACCGCCCGACCGAGCCGGTGGTCATCGAGTCGATCACCATCACGTAAGCCGGGCCACCGGCCGCTTTCGATCAGTGCGGGTGACGGCCCGCGTAACCGGCGGCGGTCAGCGCGTCGAGCACCTCGAGCGGGTCCGTCCCGAGGTCCCAGCGAGAGAACAGAACCAGCCCGCCGTCGGCGGTCTCGACCTCAAGTAGCCGGTTTTTGCGTCCGTAGCGCCGGAACTCGGTGATTCGGATGATCTTGATGTCGTCGGGTCGTAATACCTGCGTCCGGAACCATCCCCGGAGCAACAAGCCGTCGGCGGTAATTGCCAGCTTCGGCCGCGCGCGCCACGTCGCGCCCGCAAACAAGATCAGACCCACCGCGGCAATCCCCGTGAGAATCCGCCCCGGCGCGTCTGTGACCACGGTCACACTGGCGATAGCCATCAGAACACCGGCGGCCCCACAACCAGCGATTCCAGGCGTGCGCGGCTCCCACTGTGTTTGCTGCATGCGCCGTTCAGCCCCTCCCACCACGGCCTATGGAGTTATCCACAGACGCTATCAACAGTGGGGATAAATCACACGCGTGTGATTGGGGGGTGGGAATGTTGCTGGCGCGGTAACGGAGCAACCCGAAAATGAATTCATTCCGCGGCTGATGTCGCTCAGTGCCAGCGCATCGTCAGCAACAAACCCGTGATCATGAAAGCGAACGCGATGGCGTAGTTCCATGGACCGAGTTGCGCCATCCAGTTGAGGGCGGTCGGCGCCTGGCTGCCCACGGCGGCCAGCTGAAACACCATCAACCAGACGAGCCCGATCAGCATCAGGCCGACGAACAAGGCAACGAACCAGACGCTGGACGGTCCCACCTTCACCTTCACCGGCGTGCGGCTGACCGCGCCGACGGCGAAGTCGTTCTTCTTGCGGACCTTGGACTTGGGCATGATTACCTCAACAAGACGGTGAGTGGGACGGGTGCAACGATAAAGACCGCAGCTGCACGCACAGCTTGGCTACGAGACTAACTCACCCGGCACGCCGACCAGGAAATTGGAGAGCCGAATGAGCGACGGACGCCGGTCACCATGGCGCTTCGGCGTCCCGGTGGTGTGCCTGTCGGCGGGATTGCTCCTTGCGGCCACCCACGGGGTGTCCGGCGGCGCCGAGATCCGTCGCAGTGACGCCCCCCGGCTGGTCGATCTGGTTCGCGAGGCCCAAGCTTCGGTGAACCATCTCAACGCCCAACGCGACTCGCTGGCCGGCAAGATCGATGCCGCGCACGGACGGTCCTCGGATCTGGCGTTGGCGGCGATGCTGCGCCGCTCCGCCGAGCTGGCCGCCGAGGCGGACATGAACCCGGTCCACGGCCCAGGCCTCGCTGTCACGTTGGACGACGCGCCACGGGACGCCAACGGCCGCTTCCCGCGGGATGCGTCGCCCGACGACCTGGTGGTGCACCAGCAAGACATCGAGGCCGTCCTCAACGCGTTGTGGAGCGCCGGCGCGGAGGCGATCCAGATGCAGGACCAGCGCATCATCGCCACGTCCGTGCCCCGCTGCGTCGGCAACACGCTGCTGCTCAACGGGCGCACCTACAGCCCGCCCTACACGATCACCGCGATCGGCAACGCGGCCGCCATGCAAGCCGCCCTGGCCGCCGCTCCCCTGGTCACCCTGTACCGCCAGTACGTGGTCCGATTCGGGCTCGGCTACCGCGAAGAGGTCAAGCCCGACGTGCAGGTCGTCGGCCACACCGAGCCGGACCGGCTGCATTTCGCGCAGCCCATGGGAACCATCGGCTACTGATTTCCAGCGGACGGTAACCTGGCACGGTGCGGATCCTGGTCGTCGACAACTACGACAGCTTCGTGTTCAACCTGGTGCAGTACCTCGGCCAGCTGGGCGTCGAGGCCGAGGTGTGGCGCAACGACGACCCCCGGCTTACCGACGAGGCAGCCGTCGCCAAGCGGTTCGATGGTGTGCTGCTCAGCCCCGGTCCGGGCACCCCGGAACGTGCGGGCGCTTCGATCGGCCTGGTGGGCGCGTGTGCCGCCGAGCGCACCCCGCTGCTTGGGGTCTGCCTCGGACACCAAGCCATCGGCGTCGCCTTCGGCGCCACCGTGGACCGCGCGCCCGAGCTGCTGCACGGCAAGACCAGCAACGTCTTCCACACCAATACCGGTGTGCTGGAAGGGCTTCCGGATCCGTTCACGGCAACGCGCTACCACTCGCTGACCATCCTGCCGGAGTCGCTGCCCCCGGTGCTGGAGGTGACGGCGCGCACCCGCGGCGGCGTCATCATGGGGGTGCGGCACAGCGAGTTGCCAATTCACGGTGTCCAGTTCCATCCGGAGTCGATCCTGACCGAGGGCGGCCACCGGATGCTGGCGAACTGGCTCGCCTACTGCGGGTGGGCCCGCAACGACACACTGGTCCGCCGGCTCGAGAACGAGGTGCGGGCCGCGGTGCAGCCCTATTTCCCGGCCGAACCGGCGGCTACTGGCCGAACTTCAGCGTGATGATCCCGTCGCGGTTGCACCCGGTGCCGGCCGGCGGGTTCTGATACACCACCCGGTGGGACTGCGAGCCACCCGCGTCCACGTCGGGCCCCTTGTCCAGCACCCCCGTCCAACCCAGCGCCCGTAACCGCGGCTCGGCGTCCGCCCAGAACATGCCGCTCAGGTCGGGCATCACGAACTGGTTGCCTTTGGACACCTGTAGCTCGATCACCGAATCCACCGGAACCACCTGGCCCTTAGGCGGATTGGTGCCGATCACCTCACCGGCCGGCCGGTTGCTGTCCACCTGTGCCTGGGTGACCTTGGTGAAGCCGTAGACGGTGAGATTCTTCTGCGCGACGTCGACGGTTTGACCCGCTACGTCGGGCACCTGCTTGGTCTCCGGCCCAGAGCCGACGATGACGGTGATGACGTTGGTGATCGCCGACGTCTGGTTGGCCGGCGGGTTGGTGCCGATGACCTTGCCAAGCAGCTCCGGGCTCGACGGTGAATTGGCCTGCTTGAACTTGCTGAAGCCGGCGGCCTTGAGCTTGCTGACCGCGTCGGAGTAACCCAACGAGGACACGTCGGGCACTTCGCGTTGCTCGGGGCCGGTCGAGACGTTGATGGTGACCTCGTCGCCCGCGCTCACCGAGGCGTTGGCCCCGGGGTCGGTGCTGATGACGTGGTCGGGCGGGATCGTCGAATCGGGCTTTTGCAGGGTGCGCGTCTTGAAGCCGCGGTTCTGCAGCGCGGCAATGGCATCAGCGGAGACCTGGCCCCGCACGTCGGGCACCTGCACATCGCGGGTGGTGCCGCCGAGGGTGTTGAAGGCGATGACGACGACGATCGTCAACACCGCCAGCGCGGCGACCGCGACGATCCAGCGCCCGACCGAACCGCCGTTGCGGTCGTCGATGCGACGCAGGGGTTGCCGGGGCAGCGCGTCGGTGCGCGGGCCGGGCAGGTTTCCGCCCGTCGCCAGTAGCGAGCTCCGGTCGGCGTCGGTGAGGACCTTGGGCGCCTCGGGCGGTTCGCCGTTGTGCACCCGCACCAGATCGGCGCGCATCTCCGCGGCGGTCTGATAGCGGTTGTCCGGGTTCTTGGCCAGCGCCTTGAGCACGACGGCGTCGAGGTCGGCGGAGATGCCCTCGTGCCGGTGCGACGGCGGAATCGGGTCTTCCCGCACGTGCTGGTAGGCGACGGCGACCGGCGAGTCGCCGGTGAAAGGCGGTTCGCCCGTAAGGATTTCGTAGAGTACGCAACCCAGCGAGTAGACGTCGGACCGGGCGTCCACGGTATCGCCGCGGGCCTGCTCGGGCGACAGATACTGGGCCGTCCCGATCACCGCCGCGGTTTGGGTGACGCTGTTGCCGCTGTCGGCGATCGCGCGCGCGATGCCGAAGTCCATCACCTTGACCGCATTGGTGTTGCTGATCATGATGTTCGCCGGCTTGACGTCGCGGTGGATGATGCCGTTCTGGTGACTGAAGTTCAGCGCCTGGCACGCGTCGGCAATGATCTCGATGGCCCGTCGCGGGGGTAGCGGCCCGTCGGTATGGACGATGTCGCGCAGCGTGACACCGTCGACGTACTCCATGACGATGTACGGCAGGGGGCCCGTCGCTGTCTCCGCCTCGCCGGTGTCGTAGACCGCGACGATCGAGGGGTGATTGAGGGCGGCGGCGTTTTGCGCCTCGCGGCGGAACCGCAGATAGAAGCTCGGATCGCGGGCCAGGTCGGCGCGCAGCACTTTGACCGCGACATCGCGGTGCAACCGGACGTCGCGGGCCAGGTGAACCTCGGACATACCCCCGAATCCGAGGATTTCGCCCAGTTCATAGCGGTCAGACAGGTGTTGAGGGGTGGTCATCGTGGCATCTCGTGTCGGGCCGGTGATGCGCTGAGCGTCGGTGGTTCACCCCGCCCGTACTCGGCCGGCCCTCGTTGCAGTCCAGAATTACTTATCGTCCCGCGATCCGTCCAATTGAGCCGTGGTGCGGAGCCGCTCGGGGTATTGCTCGCCGGCGGCGGGGGCGGACTGCCGGTGTCGGTGACCGTCGGCGGCGGGGGTTGCTGCTGGGTGTCCGCGCGGGAGTTGATGACGATGAGCACCGCGATGATGATGGCCAGCGCTCCGAGCACCCCGGCGGCCCACAGCAATGCCCGCTGACCCGACGAGAAGGTGCGCCGCGCCGGGGGCGGCCGATGACCGCCGGTGGCCGGCCGGGATCGGCGCGGCGCCGCGCTCCGGGTGCTCGGCACGGCGGCCGCCCGGGTCGTCGGGCTGGACGGAATCGCCGCCGGCGATGCCCTACCGGGGGGCGGTGACTGGCTGGGTCGCGGCGGACGGCGGCCGGCGCGCACCGCCGCCACGGCGTCGGCGAACGGGCCGCCGCTGCGGTAGCGCATCGCGGGATTCTTGACCAGCGTGATCTCGATGAGTTCCCGCACGTTGGGCGGCAGCTCCGCGGGCAGCGGCGGCGGGGGCTCCTTGATGTGCTTCATCGCCACGGTCAAGGCGCCGTCACCGGTGAACGGCCGCTTGCCCGACACCACCTCGTAGCCGACGACGCCGAGGGAGTACACGTCGCTGGAGGGGGTCGCGTCGTGGCCGAGGGCCTGTTCGGGGGCGATGTACTGGGCGGTGCCCATCACCATCCCCGTCTGGGTGACGGGCGCGGCGTCGACCGCCTTGGCGATACCGAAGTCGGTGATCTTCACCTGGCCGGTCGGGGTGATCAGGATGTTGCCCGGCTTGACGTCGCGGTGCACCAAGCCGGCGGCGTGCGCGACCTGCAGGGCCCGGCCGGTCTGCTCGAGCATGTCCAGGGCATGCCGCAGCGACAGCCGGGCCGTGCGCTTGAGCACCGAGTTCAGCGGCTCGCCGTTCACCAACTCCATCACCAGGTAGGCGGTGCGGCCCTCCCCGTCCAGCTGGCTCTCGCCGTAGTCGTGGACCTGGGCGATGCCGGGGTGATTGAGCATCGCGGTGGTGCGGGCCTCGGCGCGGAACCGCTCGATGAACTCCGGGTCCTGGGAGAACTCCTGTTTGAGCACCTTGACCGCGACGCGCCGGCCAAGCCGGCTGTCCACCGCCTCCCAGACCTGGCCCATGCCGCCGGTGGCGATCAGGCGCTGCAGGCGGTATCTGCCAGACAGCGTCACACCAACTCGCGGGCTCATGGTCCTCCCTGTAGCGCGGCTTGGATCACAGCCCGTCCGATCGGCGCGGCGAGTGCACCTCCCGTCGCGGACAGGCGGTCGCCGCCATTCTCTACCAACACTGCCACGGCGACTCTTGGCGTCTGCGCGGGCGCGAAGGCGATGTACCACGCGTGCGGCGGCGTATTACGCGGATCGGTGCCATGCTCTGCGGTACCCGTCTTGGATGCGATCTGCACGCCGGGAATGGCCCCTTTCTGCTGTGCGACCTTCTCGGCGCCGACCATCAGCTCTGTCAGCTTAGCGGCGACCTGGGGTGACACCGCGCGGCGCTGCTGATAGGGGACGGTGGTGCTGATGTTGGCCAGGTCCGGGCCCTTGAGGCTGTCGATCAGGTAGGGCTGCATCGTGACGCCGTCGTTCGCGATGGTCGCCGCGACCTGGGCGTTCTCCAGCGGTGTCAGCGCGACGTCCTTCTGGCCGATGCTGGTCATGCCCAGCGCCGCGGCGTCGGGAATGATCCCGACGGTTGACTCGGCCACCTGTAGCGGGATGACGTTGGGGGTGGTGTCCAGGCCGAACGCGCGCGCCATGCTGCGCAGCGCGTCCGATCCGGTGTGCATGCCGAGCTGGACGAACGCGGTGTTGCACGACAGGGCGAACGCTTGCTTGAGCGACACCGTGGGCTCGTTGCCACAGGGCTGGCCGCCGTAGTTCTCCAACGTCGCGGTGCTGTCGGGCAGCACGATGGAGGACGCCGCGGTCAACTGCTCGGCGTCGGTCGCCCCGGCCTGGAGTGCGGCCGCGGTGGTGATCACCTTGAACGTGGACCCGGGCGGGTAGGTCTCCGAGATGGCGCGGTTGGTCAGCGGATTGTCGGGGTCGTCGCGAAGCCGCTGCCATGCTTGCGCCTGCACCTGGGGATCGTGCGACGCCAGCAGATTGGGGTCATAGGACGGCGATGACACCATGGCCAAGATCTTGCCGGTGGAGGGCTCGAGAGCGACGACGGCGCCCTTGCAGGGTCCACCGCACCCCTGCTGCATCGCGTCCCAGCCGGCCTGCTGGACCCGCGGTCTGATGGTGGTGTCGACGTTGCCGCCGCGCGGATCGCGACCGGTGAAGAAATCGGCCAGCCGGCGCCCGAACAGCCGCTCGTCGGAACCGTTCAACAATGGGTCCTCGGCGCGCTCCAGGCCCGTGCTGGAATAGCGCAGCGAGTAGAAGCCGGTGAGCGGCGCGTAGACGGCCGGGTTCGGGTAAACCCGCAGAAAGCGGAAGCGGCTGTCGGTGGCCACCGAATAAGCCAGCAACTGGCCGCCGGCAACGATCTGGCCGCGTTGACGCGAGTACTCGTCGAGCAGGACACGCTGATTGCGCGGGTCGGCGCGCAGCGAGTCGGCGGCGAACACCTGCGTCATCGTGGCGTTGAGCAGCAAGAGCACGATCAGCGCCATGACGGTGATCGAGATGCGGCGCAGAGAGGTGTTCATACCTTCTCGATTACCTCGGTCTTGGCCGCCGCGATCGGCGAGTCCTTGCGCTCACGGCCGCGTAAGGGATGCCGGGCGCTGTTGGAGATGCGCGCGAGGATGGCCAGCAACACATAATTCGCCAGCAACGACGATCCGCCGTAGGACATCCACGGGGTGGTCAGACCGGTCAGCGGGATGAGTTGCGTGACGCCGCCCACGACGATGAACAGCTGGATCGCCAGGGTGGAGGCCAGGCCCGCGGCCAGCAGCTTGCCGAAGCTGTCCCGCGTCGCGATCGCGGTCCGCATGCCGCGCACGATGACGATGGTGTAGAGCATCAAGATGCTGGCGAGCCCGACGAGCCCGAGTTCTTCACCGAACGCGGCGATGATGAAGTCCGTCGACGCGGCAGGCACGGTGTCGGGTTGCCCGTTTCCCAGCCCGGTGCCGAAGATGCCGCCGGTGGCGAAACTGAACAGGGACTGGACGATCTGGTAGCCGCTGCCGTCGGGGTCGGAGAACGGGTCCCACCACATCTGCACCCGGACCCGCACATGCGCGAAGACGAAATACGCGATGACGCTGCCCACCGCGAACAGCACCAGGCCGATCACCACCCAGCTAAAGCGTTGTGTCGCAAGGTAAACCACCACCAGAAAGGACGCATACAGCAGCAGCGAGGTACCGAGGTCCTTTTCGAAGACCATCACGCCGATCGAGGTCACCCAGGCGGCCAGCAGGGGTGCGAGGTCGCGCGGGCGCGGCAGGGTCAGGCCCATGAAATGCTTGCCGACGCTGGTGAACAGGCCCCGCTTGGCGATCAGCACGGCGGAGAAGAAGATGAGCAACAAGATCTTGGAGAATTCTGCGGGCTGAATCGAGAACCCGGGGAAGCGAATCCAGATTTTCGCGCCGTTCTGTTCGGACAGCGATGCCGGCAGCAGCGCGGGAATCACCAACAGCACCAGGCCGGTGATTCCGCAGATGTAGCCGTACCGCGCCAGCTGCCGATGGTCTTTGAGAAACGTGACCACAAGTGCGAACGTGACGACCCCGACCAGGGTCCACAGCATCTGCTGGGTGGCGCTGGGGTGGTGGCGGCCGCTGAGCTGGTTGTCGACCAGGTCGAGCCGATGGATCATCACCAGGCCAAGTCCGTTGAGCAACGCCACAATTGGCAACAGCAGCGGATCGGTATAGGGGGCGAATCGCCTGATGGCCAGGTGCGCCGACCCGAACACGAGCATGAACACCAGCCCGTAGCTGATTACGTTCCAACGCAATTCGCGGTCCTGGTTCGCCTCCACGATCAGCAACGCGGCGACGGTGATCGCTGCGGCGAAGCACAGCAGCAGCAGCTCGGCGTTGCGACGGGTGGGCAGCGGAGGTGTGACCGCGACGGGCGGTTGGAGTTGGGTCGTCATGCCACCGTCCGGCAGTCAATGCCCGGTTGCGGTGGAGGCGCTGGAAGCGCGGTGACCGTTTGGGAAGTGGTCGTGGGGCCCACCGGCGACGTGGTCGCGGGGCCGGCTGTGGTGCTGGTGGGGCCGGAAGAAGCGGTGGTCGGTGCGGTGGTGGGTGCTGGCGATGCCGCGACACTTGATTCGGGGGTGCCGCTCCCGGTGGGCGGGGCGCCCGGCGGCGAAGTCGCGCGCGGCGATGGACAAGTAGGAAGCAGGTATTCGGCCAGCAACTGTCGTAACTGGGACTCGGCCTGGTCCAGGCTTCCACCGGGCAGCCCGGTCTGAACCTGAACCTGTCCGGGCCGGCGAAGGTCGCGCAGCGTCATCAGCTGACAGTTCGGATGACCGGATTCGCCGTAACCGATCAGGGAGAGTTCGTTGCGGGCGCTCAGGCAGGCCACCAGGTACGGCTGCTGCAGGGGCACGCCCAACAGCGACCCCTGAATGCCGCGGACGACCGATACCTTGCCGTCGTATTCGGCGACGTAATAATTGCGCTGGATGACCCACCATCCGATGGCCATGCCCGAGAGAACAACCAACAACGCCAGTGTCACGACGAAGAACATCCGCCGCCTGGGCCATCGCGGTCGGGCGGGTGTTTCCGGTTGTGGCGCAACACGTTTGGCGGCCTCTTCGCGGGGCCTGATGGCGGAGGCGCGGCCCGCGGAGGTGTTGGGCAACGTCATCTGGTCGTCGTCGCCGGAAACCGCGCCTGCCAGAATCGGTTGGGTTTGGCCGTAGTCGTAGTCGACGACGTCGGCGACCACCACCGTCACGTTGTCCGGGCCGCCGCCGCGCAACGCCAGCTCGATGAGGCGGTAGGCGGCTTCGGCCACGTCGGGGATCTGCAGCGCCTCGAGGATGGTTTCGTCACTCACCGGATCGCTGAGCCCATCGGAGCAGAGTAGGTAGCGATCACCGGCCCGCGCCTCGCGCATGGTCAGGGTCGGCTCGACCTCGTGTCCGGTCAGCGCGCGCATGATCAGCGACCGCTGCGGGTGGCTGTGTGCCTCTTCGCGGGTGATTCGGCCCTCGTCAACGAGGGTCTGGACGAACGTGTCGTCCTTGGTGATCTGGGTGAGTTCACCGTCGCGCAGCAGATACCCGCGCGAGTCGCCGATGTGTACCAAGCCAATTCGGTCGCCCGCGAACAGGATTGCGGTGAGCGTCGTGCCCATCCCCTCGAGCTCGGGCTCGGCCTCCACCTGCGCGGCGATGGCCGCGTTACCCGAGCGCACCGCGGTGTCGAGCTTGGCGAGCAGGTCGCCGCCGGGTTCGTCGTCGTCGAGATGGGCCAGCGCGGCGATCACCAGCTGAGAGGCCACTTCGCCGGCGGCGTGACCGCCCATGCCGTCAGCCAGGGCGAGCAGCCGCGCGCCAGCGTAGACGGAGTCTTCGTTATTGGCGCGCACCAGGCCGCGATCGCTGCGCGCGGCATATCGCAGAACCAGGGTCACGGGCGCAACTCAATCGCCGTTTTGCCGATTCGAATCGGCGTTCCTATTGGAACTCGTACCGCAGTGGTCACCTTTGCCCTGTCAAGGTAAGTGCCGTTGGTCGATCCTAGATCCTCGACATACCATTCCGAACCGCGCTGAGATAGCCGGGCGTGCCGCGTCGAGGCGTAGTCGTCGGTGAGCACCAGGGTTGAGTCGTCGGCTCTTCCGATCAACACCGGCTGCCCGCTGAGTGTGATGCGCGCGCCCGCCAACGCCCCCTCGGTCACCACCAGGTAGCGCGCGGCATGGCGCCGCTGCCGCGAAGGCAGCAGGGTGCTGCGCAGCGCCAACCCGCGGCGCACCATGACGGCACCGGTGGGCGCGTAGATATCGGTCCGCAAGATCCGCAGCACGGACCAGATGAATACCCACAACAACATTAAAAATCCGGCACGCGTCAGCTGCAGTACGAGTCCCTGCATCTGGCGTCCTTTCCGTCCTGCGTCGTCCCCCTGGCGCCCGTGACCCCGAGCACATCGGCAACGTCACGATACTTGGACGGCGGTCGACGCGGGGCGAAGCACGGCAGCGTTGAGCCCAGCGCGTTTAGTGGATCCGGACGATGATCTCCGAGTGGCCCAGACGGATGACGTCGCCGTCCGCCAACTGCCACTCCTGCACCGGGGCGTTGTTCACCGTGGTGCCGTTGGTCGAGTTCAGGTCCGAAAGGAGGGCGACCTGCCCGTCCCAGCGGACCTCGAGGTGACGCCGTGACACCCCGGTGTCGGGCAACCGGAATTGCGCGTCTTGTCCACGGCCGACGATGTTGGAGCCCTCACGCAGCTGATAGGTCCGGCCGCTGCCGTCGTCGAGCTGGAGGGTGACCGTCGTTCCGGCCGCGCCATAGCCGCCGCCGTAACCGCCGTAGCCACCGGCCGGCTGCCCGTAGTCGGCCGGCTGGCCATACTCACTCGGCTGGGCGTACTCGGCCTGCTGGCCATATTCGTAGTCGCGTTGGGCGGGCTCGGCGTATCCACCTTGACCGGGGTATCCCCCGCCCGGCACGTTCTCGGCGTACTGCGTGTAATCCCCGGGGCCGTAGTCCTGCCGGCCGTATCCGCCGCCCTGCTGGTAGCCCTGCTCGTAACCGGCGCCCTGCTCGTAGCCGCCACCCTGCTCGTAGCCGCCGCCCTGCTCATACCCGGCACCCTGCTCGGGGTAGGCCGGCCGCTGCTCGGGCGGAGCGTAACCACCCTCCTCGGGGCGGGCCGGTCCGCGCCCGTATTCGCCGTACCCGCCGTAGCCCTGCTGGCCGCCGCCAGGCTGACCGCCGGCAGGAGGTGGGTACCCACCGCCCTGGCGGTAGCCCTGGTCGTACCCTTGGCCGCCGTACCCGCCGGGCGCAGGAGGACGCTGCTCGTACTGGGGCGGGTAACCGCCTTGACCGCCTTGATAGCCGCGCTGTTCGGGGTAGCCGCCTTGGCCGCCCTGGTAGCCGCGTTGCTCGGGGTAGCCGCCGCCGCCAGGGCCTGGGTAACCACCTTGCTCGGGGTAGCCGCCCTGCTGTTCGGGGTAGCCGCCCTGCTCGGGGTGGCGGGGTGGCGGATAGCCCTGCTGCGGCGGATAGCCGCCCTGCTCGGGCGGATACCCACCACGCGGATCAGGTCCCCCCTGCGGTTCCGGGCCACCCTCTTGCGGACGCCCGTAGCGGTCGTCGTAATACTCATCGCTGGGCCGCCCCGGCCCCTGAGCCCCGCGGTAGCTCGAATCGTCAGTCATTGGTGCTACTCCTCGTTCTGCGCCGAACGCACTATTTGATTGTGGCCGGACGGGATCGTTGACCGTCGGGCGGGGCTGCACATCGGGGTTGACAGCACCACGGGCGCGGTACTGGCCGGTTCGCAGGTTCGACGACTGCTCGAACCGGACGACCACCTCACCATACGTTTGCCACCCCTGTTCATGGATGTAGTCGGCCAAGTACCTAGCGAAAGCGCCCGACGTGAGATCGGGGTCGGCGCCCACCTTCTCGAAGTCGTGCCTACCGAGGGTAATGATGTATTCGTTGGGGGCCAAAAGGCGATTGCCCTGCAGCGTCTGAACACCGTCGCGGGCTTCGCGGCGCAGCAGGGCCTCGACCTCCTGCGGAACGATCGAGCCGCCGAAAACCCGGGCGAACGCGTTGTCGACGGTCGCCTCGAGCTTGCGCTCGATCCGCGCCGCCAGCCCCCGTTGGCTACTCATGCGCTGGCGTTCGCCCGCACTTGCCACGGCATGTCGCTGGCGCGCGGCAAACGATTCACGCGGTGCGTTCCCACTCCAGCATGGTATCGGGACAGCGCGATACAGCGGCACCGTCGAAACTCTGAGAACTGCGTCGGCCCTGTTCAGACGCGTTGTCCCCCAGCGCCCCACGGCGCCCAGGCCCGACCAGGCGGGTTGGGGAATGCGGCTATTAGAGTGGTATGGTCCACCGGTTGTTTTCCGGGCGAGTGGCGGAATGGCAGACGCGCTGGCTTCAGGTGCCAGTGTCCTTCGGGACGTGGGGGTTCAAGTCCCCCTTCGCCCACATTTGAGCGGCTCCCCCGAGCCGCATGCGTTGAGGTCACGGGCTCCGCAAGGGGCTCGTGGCCTTTGTGCTTTCCGGACCGTGTTCTTCAGGGCGCAACCACGTCCTCAGCGCAGCCGGCCGTCGCCGTGTTCGTCGTCGCCCTCATCGTCCCGGTAGGCCCACTCGGGAAGCGGTGTATTCGGCATAGCGCCGTGCGCCGAGGCCTCGTAGCCGGGTTGGGCGCCGCCCCCCTTCCACCGCGGATCCGATCTGTTCTCCCGGGAACGCCTAATCGCGCGGGCGATCAGAGCTCCGGTTCCTACGACGATGAAGGCGATCAACGCAACCTTGAGGACGAGCAACAACAGCGCCATATCTCTTTGGCCCCCTAAACCCGCGCCGGCGTAGTGAATTGACGGCCCCGTTCCCGTTAGTAGCGTAATTGCCAGCTCAGGAGGGGTGGCAATGGTTGTCGCGGCTATACGCTCGGGTTCGGCGCGCTCTCAGGCTTCGCGGCCCACGAGGCGAGATCGGCATAACGCCGCGCTGCCACGGGCGGTGCTATGGGCCTGCCGTACATAGACATTGATGCGCTGATCGCTGAGGCCGGCGGTGACCCATGGGCGATCAACCGCAGCCTGCAGGCCGGCGATCCGTTGCAGATCTCCAATCTGGCCGCGGCCTTTCGCGAGGCCGGTCGTTGCACTGCAGAGGCAGACCACGCGTTCGAGCAAGCCCGCAACCGTTTCGACGCCGCCTGGAACCATCAGACCGGCGACCACCCGATCAACGACACCGCCGAAGTGCAGCGGGTGACGAAAACCTTGGGAGCGCAGTCCCTTCAATTACCCAAGATCGGTGCCGA
This sequence comes from Mycobacterium sp. 852002-51613_SCH5001154, assembly GCF_001667425.1. Taxonomy (NCBI): domain Bacteria; kingdom Bacillati; phylum Actinomycetota; class Actinomycetes; order Mycobacteriales; family Mycobacteriaceae; genus Mycobacterium; species Mycobacterium sp. 852002-51613_SCH5001154. The sequence continues at coordinate 132,541 of NZ_LZII01000085.1, forward strand.
CCTGGAGAACATCGCCGCCGCCCTGGCCGAAGCGCAACAAGCCGGCGCCGCACAGATCGCCAAGTTGGACTCCGAGCTGCAGGGGATCTCCAACTTGCTGTGCCAAGCCGCCGCGATGTTGCAAGACAAACACCTCAGCGCTGCGGACGTGGATGCCCTGCACGCCTTCATCAGAACCTGTGAAGAAGATGCCTTGCGGGACACGAAAGCCGCTCTCGCTCAGATGTTGTCGAGCCGCAACGGCTACTCCAATTCTCTGCAGAAATCTCTGGATGGATTGCACACCGATGGCTACGACGGGGCCCCGCTGCATGGCCTCGATAGTGACGGCGTAGCCCCGCCGTCGGAGGAACAGCGCAATGCGCTCGCCAACATTCGGCAGATCACCGACCAGGCGGTGGTGGATCAGATGGGCAAGGTGCGTGCCGCGCAGACTGCCCTGGACAAGGCTATGGCTGACCTCTACACGCACGGGCCCGGCTCTCCGGAAGGAGAAGCAGCCAGTGCCCGACTTCCCAAGCTCAAGGCCGATCTGGCCAAAGCCCTCGACGACCTGGGAAAGATCCCCAACTACAACAGCATCGATCCGGCGTCGGTGAGCACCACTCCCGACGGCCATTTCATGTTCACCTACAAAGTCGACGGCCAGCCTGTGCAGGTTTTCGGCCAGCTCAAGGACGGCACGGGCGAATTCTTCGATCAAGCGACCGGCACGTCCTATGCGTTCAGCGGCGGCAAGTTGACCGGCATGCGCACACCGGATCCCGGGAAGGTGGAAGCCACCCCCGAGCCGCTGTGGAGCGCCATCACGCTGGCCGTCGGCGGGCCTGAACTCAAGGCCGGCGGAGAGGTGGCCTGGCAGGGCCTGAAGACACTCTTCAGTCGTGAAGCGCTGCAGGGCCTTTCCGCCGACAACGTCCTCCCCCGGGCACTAAGCGCGGCCGAGATCCGCGCGGCAATTGCCGAAGCGGACCTTCCCCCGCATGGGTCGCCAATCCCGGACGTCGGCGGGCAGCCCGTGCCGGGCGCCGCCCACCCCGGTCCGCCACCTGTCGTCGAGCATGCGCCGCACCCGGGTGGTGGTGAGGTTCCCGCCGAACATGCCCCCGCGGGTCCGCATGTACCTGTGGCGCCGGACATCCCTCCGCCGCCGGCACCCCTCGAACCACCGCCGCCACTGCCCTCGGACCACGAGTTGTTCCACGGGTACAACCCAATCGATCCCGGCCCGGAGTTCAGACATCCGGACGGGAGCCTGTTCTATCCCGATGACACGCTGCCAAGCAAGCCCTACGCTGTGCCGGGCACCGTCATTCCCGACGCGGCTCTTGAACCGGGGGCCGTCCTCGGCCGTTTCGGCAGTCCTTTTGGGTCGTACTTGGCCCCGGAGGGAACGCCTTTTGCAGAACTGTCGCTTCCCCCCGAGAGCGCTCTTAAACCCTACTATGAGTACATAATCAAGGACCCGACCGCACTACCACCCGGTTACCACATTGAACAATCTCGAGCGGCGCCTTGGTTCCATCAACCCGGTGGAGGGATTCAATACCGAGTGATTGGACCAGATGGAAAAGACGCCCCAGTGCAAGCTCTAGAGGATTCCGGATTCCTAGGAGATATGCGTAGACAATGACCGATTTCTCCCGAATCTCTGCAAGCTGGATTGAGTGGTCTAGCCTCGCGGGCCTGCCCAATGCGGCAGTCTCATTGGAATGTGATGACTGCGAAATCGCCTTCACATCAAGCGATTTCTCGGTACATCTTCGCCACGATGCTGGCTGGTGGATCGTTGATACGGTCGACGATCGTGGACAACGCCGCAATGATACTGCGAAGCTTTCCCCGGTCGAACTCGCTGAAAAGTACCTGATCTGGATCTGGTCCTCGCTTGCCCGAGGAGCCATCGGTGCGCCGCCCCTGGGGCCGAAACTCTATTCTTCGGGATTCAGCCCAGATGTCCGTGCAACGCCCATAACTGAGGGCATCGCAGAACTGAGATCATCGAGTGGAAAAGCGATTCTAATGGAACCGTACGCGACCATTTTTAGCCACCTTATGTCGAAATCGTTCGACGAAATCGAACGGATGGTCAGGGCGGGACTAGCGTGACCGTCCATGAAGACTGGCGGCTCAAGGTCCGTACAAGCGGTAGCAAACTGATCAACATGCACCCGCTGCCGGTCGGCGACGCAATCGGGCTACGACGGCCGCACCCACCGCTGAATTTCCGGCGTAATGGCGTCGGTGATGTCGTCGAATTGGGGGTGCTTCTTGAGCACGGCGCCGATCATCGAGCACACGGGGACGATGCGCTTGCCTTCGCGGCGGGCCTCGTTGAGCGCCTCTTCGACGAGGATGGTCGCCAGGCCGCGCCCGCCATACGCCGGACCGATTTCGGTGTTATAGACGACGGGCTGGTCGCCGTACTTCTGCCGCCGATTGGTGGGGGACGATAATAGTGAGAACATTGCTAGAGTTCTACCCGCAGTTCTTTGACTTCCTTTACTTGGACCCGCGCTATCGTATTATTGACTCGGTGACATCCGGCGATCCGACAATCAATGCTTCGCTAACGCTGGCGGACCCATCACTCAGTTGGGACATTTCCAATGATCGTGGCCAAATTGGCGTTACGTTCGCCCCAACTAAGTCGGCCGCAGTACCCGACAACTGGTTCCGCGCCTCGCTTATTCGTCAGTATGTGGATAACTACGATGAGACAAACACCGTCTCTCCTGGGGCAATCGTGGCTTGGATTCGCGAGAACCTAGAACGCATCGAGGACCTCTTCAGCGATGCGAAGGCAGACGGGTCGTGCGATGAAGTCCTCAACCTTGCAAAGCTGCTCGCAGACAAGTATTTCGGTCCGTCGCAAGGCTAGCCACGAGGTTTGTTGTGGTGAACAGATTGTCCTGCGACATTGGTTCGTTAGATTGAGGTCCCGTCGATGAAGACACTACTAGAGTTCTACCTGAAGTACTTCGATTTCTTGTACCTAGACCCGCGCTACAGGATCACCGATTCGCATGTGGCTGAGTACGCACCCAGCGCTTCCTTAACAATCAGTGGGCCGTGCTCGACATTTTCTCTGATCAACGAGCGAGGCCAGATGGGAATCTCCGTTGCACCGACGCTGCTATTGACATCAGAAAACCATTTCTGGCCTTCGCTAATTAAACAATATATCGACAATGATGCAACCATTTTTTATCTCCCCGCTGCCGATGAAGCGCTCTGGGTGCGTGAGAATCTCGGCCGCATCGAAAAACTGTTTTCCGACACTTCGACACTAGAAGCCACCTGTGACGAGCTGAGGGCGCTGCGCCGTGCAGATGCGGAGCGCTACTGGTCAAGCTGGCGAGAGCAACAGGGGCTTACTTGAGCCGAAGTCCGGCGAGGGCCGACGGGCGGACCGCGGACTGGATTCGAATCCGCACTACGATTCTGCGATCGTGCGGAGCCGGCCGCGTCAACTACCGGCTATGACGACCGCACCCACCGCTGAATCTCCGGCGTGACGGCGTCGGTGATGTCGTCGTATTCGGGGTGCTTCTTGAGCACGGTGCCGATCATCGAGCACACGGGGACAATCCGCTTGCCTTCGCCGCGAGCCTCGTTGAGCGCCTCCTCGACGAGGATGGTCGCCAGGCCGCGTCCGCCATACGCTGGGTCGATTTCGGTGTGGTAGAAGACGCGCTGGTCGCCGCGGTCGGCGAAGTCGGCGAGGCCGACCTGCTTGCCTTCCACGGCAATGGTGTACCGGCCCTCCTCGAGGCTGACGGTCGCTTCTGCTCCGGTCTTATCGGCGGTCATGGTTGCTTTCCTTTCGTTGCGGTACTTGTCGAGGCCGCAGCCGAGTGGTCGGCAACGGCGGGGCGGGCAATCGGGTGAGCGAACCCCGATAGCCGTGGACGGCGCCGAAGCGTTCGTCGCCGTCCTCCCATAGTTCGCGGTAACCCACGATGTCGTCGTGGCTTCGCCCGACGAAGTTCCACCACATCACTATGTCTTCAGTGAACGGTGTGCCGCCGAGCAGGAGTACCCGGGCGGCCCGATCCCCCACGTTGCGCAGATGCAGCGACGAAGCGCCGGGGCTCAGGTAGGCGAGCTCGGCAACCGCCAGCGCGGTCTCCTCCACACGCACGGCGCCCAGATCGCAGAGCACACCGTGCTCGTATGCCGGGTCGACACCGATGTCGAGGCGAGCGGCGGCGTCGAGATCGATCTGCGCGCCCAGTACCGGTGTGAAGGTATGCACCGGCGACCGGCTGCCGGCCAGTCCGCCGAGGAACACCCGCGCCGTCGCGCCGGCCAACGACACCGGCTCGGGCACGTAGTGGGCGAAATCGCGGCCGGTGTCGCGATCGGAATCGGGAAGCGCCACCCAGAGCTGGACACCGTGCAAGGCTGACGGCGACGTCACCGACACCTCGGAATGACAGATACCGGCACCCGCAGTCATGAGGTTGAGCTCGCCTGGCCGCACTGCCGCATGCACCCCGGCGCTGTCGTTGTGCTCCACTTCCCCACTGAACAACCAACTGACCGTTTGTAATCCGGTGTGCGGATGAGGTGGAACGTCCATGCGCGCCGACGTCGGGCCGTAATGGTCGATGAAACACCATGCCCCGATCAGCGAACGGTTCCGTTGCGGAAGCGTGCGCTGCACCCGCATGGCCCGCGGGCCGCCCAGTGGGACCTCCCTGGGCGCCAGCACCTCGGTGCCCGCGCCTGGCGAGGTAGCGCCGGCGAGTTCGACGGGTGTCGACTCAAGGTTGCTCATGGTCCACTCGACCGTACCCAGACCCCGTTACTTGCTTGGCGGTCGGAGCACCTTCATGGCCAGCCGCATGACGGGTTCGGGCACCCGGTCCTGCATGGAAAGCGCTGTATCGGCGACACGGGAGCGTAGCGGGGTGCCGCGACCGAAAACCCGGTTCAGCGGGCCGCCGGACGGCTCGAGCACCACATGCAGTGGCGGCGTGCCGACGGCGGCACCCAGCGCGTTCGCGATCACCATCCGCTGAATCTCGCTCGTGCCCTCAAAAATGGTGTATAGCTTGGCATCTCGATACCACTTCTCCACGGGGTGATCGGTGATGTAGCCCCAGCCGCCCATGGTTTGAATGGCGCGCTCGGTGGCTTTGACGGCGACCTCGCTTGCGGCCATCTTCGACATCGAGCCTTCCCCGCGCTCGAAGGGAACGTTGTTGGCCGCCATCCACGACGCCCGCCAGGTCAAGAGCCGCGCCGCGTCGATCTGGGTGGCCAACTCCGCCAGCGGGAAGGCGATGCCCTGGTTGTCGATGATCGGTCCGCCGAACGCCTCGCGCTCCGTGGCGTACGCCGTCGCGTACTCGAGCGCCGCGCGCGCGATCCCGATGGCCTGGGCGGCAACCATCGGCCGCGTCTGCTCGAACGTGCCCAATGTCGCTGAGCCGGATCGCTTTGCGCCCGCCACCACTTCGCGCGCTTTGGCGAGCTTGTGCTCTAACTTCTCCTGTCCCCCAAGCAAATTGGCGCCCGGTACGCGGACGCCTTCGAATAGCAACTCCGCGGTGTGTGACGCACGGCAGCCGAGCTTGTCCAGCTTGCGCACGAGCTTAAGCCCCGGGGTGCCACCGGGCACCACAAACAGCGCCTGACCACGATGGCCTAGTTCCTCGTCGACCACCGCGTTGACCACGTGCACGTTGGCGATCCCGCCATTGCCGATCCACATCTTGTGGCCGTCGATGATCCAGTCGTCACCGTCGCGGCGCGCGTGAGTGCGCAGATTTCGTACGTCGCTGCCGCCCTCGGGTTCCGAGATTGCCAGTGCGGCAAGCTTGAGATCGCCTGGGGTGCCGAAGCATTCGGGCGCCCATTCCAACATCTGCTCCGGAGATGCTGCCTGTCCGATCGCCGAAAGAGCCAGCGCCGGCATCACGATCGCCAGCCCGATGCCCGCGCAGCCCCAAAACAGCTCCTCCATGAACATCGGCAACGAGAGGCCGGTCGGATCGCCGATCAGGTCGCGGTAGAACAGGGGGCTGTAAAAGCCGCGCTGTGCCGCCTCCTCCAGGACCGGCCACGGAAACTCCTGCCGTTGGTCGTAGTGGAGCGCCACCGGGCGGATCACTTCTTCGGCGAACTCGTGCGTCCGCCGGGCGAGGTCGTGCTGCGCCGCCGTCGGGGTCAGGTCGAACGTCATGGATCCCGCCTCTGGGTCGAATGACTCGTTCGTGCCGAAGCTCTACCCCGTTGGGTGAGTCAGCAAACGGCCATACCCAGGACGGAGCGTCAGGCCGCGGAGCGAGGCCCCACTTGCGCCAGGGGCAGGTGCAAAACCACCGCGGTCACCGGAACGGCCTCATGCTCGTGGTTGGCGAGCAGGGCCGCATTCTCCGGTAGCTGGCGTGAGTTGATCTCGCCGGACGCGATGCGCCGCAGGACGTCGTGGGCCTGGGCGAGCTGCTCGCGCTTGCGGTATTGACCCCCGGGAAGTTTGACGCCGGCCCACACGCCGTACTCCTCGCGGTGCGCGATGGCATGTTGGGCGCACCGACGCTGCTGCGCGAGCGGGCAGCGCCGCAGACACTGAATGCGCGCCTCGACGGCCGACCGCTCGTACGCACGGGCCTTCGCCGCGCCGTCGCCACCGTCGTCGTCGGGGTAGCCGAACCACAGTTCCGGGTTGGTAGCGCAGGGGTGTCCCATGTCGGTCTCCTTGTCGAGCTTGAAACGTAGGCAAAAGCGTATACAGACACAGCGCCCGAGCGCAAGAGAAACGAGACGAAAACGTATATACATAGGGATACGCTGCGGCCTGTGTACTATCCGGCCTATGGCCGGAGCCTGCGGTGAGCCGTGAATCGGCAGGTGCGGCAATCCGCGCTCTGCGAGAGTCGCGCGACTGGTCGCTAGCCGACCTCGCGGCCGCGACCGGTGTCAGCATCATGGGCCTGAGCTTTCTGGAACGCGGGGCCCGTAAGCCGCACAAAAGCACAGTTCAGAAGGTCGAGAATGGCCTAGGCCTCCCGCCGGGCACCTATTCTCGGTTGTTGGTGGCGGCCGATCCGGACGCGGAACTGGCCCGGCTGATGGCCGCGCAACCGCCTGCCGCCGTCCCCGCCCGGCGCACCGGGCCCGTCGTCGTGGACCGTCACAGCGACACAGAAGTGCTGGAAGGATATGCCGAAGCCCAACTGGAAGCCCTCAAATCCGTCATCGATCGCTTGCCTGCGACAACATCAAACGAATATGAGACGTATATTCTGTCTGTGATCGCTCAGTGCGTGAAGGCAGAGATGCTGGCCGCCGGCTCCTGGCGGGTCGCCGTGAACGCTGGCGCGGACTCGACGGACCGGCTGATGACGCACCTCCAAGCCCTCGAGGCGACGCGCACGGCCCTGCTGAAACGAATGCCGACCAGCCTGAGCGCCCGATTCGACGGGGCATGCGCACAGTCGTCGCTGCCCGAGACGGTCATCGCCGCACTGGTGGGTGTCGACGTCGAGGAGCTCTGGGACATCCGCAACGGGGGGGTGATCCCGCCGGGGGCGCTCCCCCGCGTGCGCGCCTTCACCGACGCCGTGGAGTCGGGAGGCCAGCTGGGCGAGGGGGCGCCGTGACCAACAGCGAGATCGAGGTGCTGAGCCGCGCTCATGACATGTTCGCCGGCGGCATCCGTCCGCCGTCGGTAGACGCGGGCACCGGGCATTACCGCAATCTGCTGCAGAGAGCGGCCGGGCTGAACGACGTGGCACGCGGCAGCTATCGGCTCACCGTGGACCACAGCCGGCAACGGCTCGCTGCCGCCGCCGCCACGGACGCCGCCGCGACGGGCATCATCGCCCGCGCCCACCGCGATCGGGCCGAGGCTCGCGACCTGACCGGGGGCGTTCTTGACGAAGCCCGCGCTGACGCCGCGGAGGTTCCGGCGACACCGATGGCGCAGCGCGAGGCGATGCGTCGTCGGGCGGCGCGACTGCGGGCGCAGCGCGCGCACGTCCTGTCAGCCCGTTTCCGGGCGCGTCGACGCCTCGCCGAACTGCGGGCGCTGCGCTACCAACTCCTGCGCCACCGCTCCGCCGGGTTGAACGGGCGCGCCGCGATCGCGGTCCGTGCCGCACTGTCGCGTCTGGGCCGACCCTACGTGTGGGGCGCGACGGGGCCCGACCAGTTCGATTGTTCGGGGCTCGTCCAGTGGAGTTATGCGCAAGCGGGAATTCGCTTGGACCGCACCACTTATCAGCAGATCAACGACGGGATCCCGGTGCCCCGTTCGCAAGTCCGGCCGGGCGACCTCGTCTTCCCGCACGCCGGGCATGTCCAGCTGGCCATCGGGAACAATCTGGTAGTCGAGGCGCCCTACTCGGGCGCTTCGGTGCGGATCAGCCCACTAGGCCCCAACGTTGCGATCCGCCGACCGCTATGACAAACAGGGTGAGCCGATGACGGAACAAGCAGGACCTTCGGTAGCCGCCATGCAGGCGCGGCAGTCGGCTCTGGCCGGCCAGCACGGCACGGCGGCCGATGCCGACCGCGTGCTGGCCGAGGTGCTCACCAGCGCACATGCCGCGATGCGAGAGGGCGCCAGGCGTCTGGATGCCATCGGTGAGCAGATCGAGCACGCCACCGTGCACCAAGCGCACCTCGCAATCGATACGCCCATGGGCGCCCGCGAGTTTCAGCGATTCCTGCTGGCCAAACAACGCGAGATCACCGCGGTCGTCGAGGGCGCCCGCGAACTCACCCGAGCGAAAAAGGCTGTGCTGGAAGGCCTCCGGGACCGGTACGCCGCTGGAAATGCCTAGCAAGGCGGCGATTTCGGTGTCATCCACAACCGCCCGGCATGGTGAATTGTTGGCGGCGATACGCCTGGGTACTGTCGCCGAGCATGGAGGGGTCGCAACGCATCCCGCAAGGACTTGCGGGCACTGCAGCACCGGTGGGATAGCTGATGTCGGCGCACGAGGAGCTGCTTGCCGCGGTGAAACATGTCCGAGACCGTACCGGTGACCCGAACGCGTGGGTGGCGGGTCTGTCGCCAGCTGAGCTGGTCGCGGTGATCACCCCGACGACGCGCCCCGAACAGCTGCAGGCGATCGCGGGCAAGATCCGCCAACGAGATGCGGCCGCACCGGATCGGGAGCAGGGCGAGGCGGCGGAAGCGATCGCACACGCTGAAATTGCTCTTTCACACCAGAATTCGGCGAGTTCTCAACTGGACATGCAGGTGATCACGGCTATCTTGAACGCCCACCTCAACGCTGTCGAAGGCCGTCAAGCGCTGACCAAGCTGCAGCAAGACACCGAGGCCGCGGTGCGAACACGATCGGACCTGGACACTCCGGCCGGAGCGCGCGACTTCCAGCGATTCCTGATCGGCAAGCTCAGAGACATTCGTGCGGTGGTACTCAACGCGAGCCTCGACGACACGTCGAAGTCCGCGCTGATGGCCGCTTGGACATCGCTATATGACGCATCCAAGGGCCAACCGAGCAGTCCCGATGAACGGCCGCCGGCCCAGACGGTCGGCGCCGATGCGGCCACGACAGAGGATTCCGAGTGGGATCCGCTGCTGGATTCGTTGTTCGCGGACGATCCGGGCGCAACCGATGATCCGTCTGGAGGCGCTGTGCCGGAGGTAGCGAGCGCTCCGGCGGCGCCCATGGCTCCTGTGCTGCCGCCCATGCCCAACTTTGGTTCGGGACTGCCGAGCTTCGGCGCGACGCCGGCCGGGCTGCCACTTCCCAACCTGCAGGGCGACGACACAGCGGATCCGGCGCTGCAGGGCCTCGACGACGAAGGAGTGCCGGACTCCGAGGACGATTCGGATCCGAAGACCGAGGCTTCATCCGATCAACCCGGCGACACCGACGGGGACGCTGCGACGCTCGAGGGCGAATCACCACCGGCGGGCCCGACCACGGTGACTTTGCCCGACGGGGAAACGTTTACGGCGGCCAGCCCCCAGCTGGCGGCGGCAATCAAAGCCGCGGTCGGCGGAGTGGCGATACCAGATGCCTTCCAACAGCAGGGAATAACGATCCCACCGCCGGGCACCGCGGTGACCAACCCGATCGACGCCTCGCACGTCGCTCCGGCCGATATCGGAATGTTCATCGACCGGCACGCGCTTGCCCTCGGCGCAGGAAAAGCCCTACTCGATGGCCAAATTCAAGACATCGCCACCGTGAGCGGCCCAAGCTTTCTAGGCTGGGAACATCCGCCGGCCGCAGCCGCAGCCGCGACCGCGCCGGCGACGCCCGACACACCGACACCCACGCGGCCGGCGACCTCGTCGACCACCTGACAATAGTTATCTCGCCGGTCTGGCCGGCGGCCGTGAACAGGAGACAGCGGATGGCAGATTCGATCCATGTGGTCCCCGCGCACTTGCGTCAAGCCGCTGCGCGCCACCAGGAAACCTCCGATTACTTGCGCACGGTCCCGTCGTCGCACGAGGCGATCCAGGAAAGCCTGGATTCGCTGGGCCCGATCTTCGGTGAACTTCGCGACGCCGGGCGGGAACTGCTTGAGCGCAGACGACAGTGCTACGAGCAGCAAGCGGCGGACCACGCCGACCTGGCAGACAAATTGGCGGCGTCGGCGACGATGTGGGAACAGCACGAGCAGGATGCGGCGCGCAGCCTCGGCGGCATCGCTGACCGCGGTCGATGACGGACGCGAATCCCGCTTTTGACACCGTTCACCCGAGTGGGCACATCCTGGTCCGCTCCTGCCGCGGCGGGTATATGCACAGCGTTGCGCTGAGCGAAGAGGCGATGGAGACCGACGCCCAGACGCTGGCACGAGGCATTTTGCTGACCGCCGACGTGTCTTGCCTGAAGGCATTGCTCGAGATTCGCGACGAGATCGTGGCGGCCGGTCACACCCCCTCGGCCGAGGTTCCAACCCCGCGAGACCTCGATGCGGCGATCGAGAAGTTACTCGCGCACAAACTGCGCCGCCGTCACAGCGCCATCTAGCGGCCTACAACAGCCAGGTCTTGGCCGCCTCGGGATCTGGAGCGATGTCGGTGGGCGGCTCTACGGGGTTGGGGCCGAACAACTCTCGTGCGCGGGCGAGTAAGGCACGCACCTCATCGAGTTGCTGCTGCAGGGCAGATTCAGCCATATCTGCACGGTACTCAGGCCGTCAAAGCTGCACAATTCACTGATCGAATAAGCCATCCGGCAGATGCCGGTACGCTGAGCCGGTGGCGATCTTCGGTCGGATGACGGCGCGTCAGCGCCTCCGGAGAGCTACCCGGGAATCACTGGCGATGCCGGCCTTCAGCTCTCCCATCGATTGCACCCCGTGGGTGGTCGGTGGGCTTTGGCCTGCCGAGCTGTCAACGATCACCGCCGAAAATGCCACGCTCGCAGACTATCTAAAGACGGACCTGCAGCGGATCGCCGACAGCGCCAACGAGCAGCTGAAAATGGTCAAGCGGGCGGGTCTGGCCGATCTTGCGCGTCAGGCGCAGGAGGCCCGGGTCATCGACGAGGCGCGGGGCCGCGCCGTCCGCCGAGTCGAATCGACGATTCGCCAGCTGCACGCGGCGAAGGCCGGGGTGATTGCTGGATATCTCCGCCCGGAGGCCACCGAGCCGCAGTCATCGGACATGGACCAGACCCAGGTCATCCCTGCTGTCCCGAACTCGCGACCTTCCGAAGCGCCCACCAGGGACGTGCGCCGGCCGCGCTGGCGGGTTGCGGACAAGCCGGCCCCTTCCATGCCGCAAGGCGGGGACGAGGCCGAGGCACCTGTCCATGACACCGCCGTCGAAAAGAAGGCCGCGGCGCCGGATATGGAGGAGACGCAGGTCATTCCCTTTGTCACGGAGCTGGAGCCCGTCGTCGAGCCAACCGCGAATGCCGAGCCCGATTGGGGGCCCGTCGCCAACGGCCGTCACCACCTGGAGGTGGAGGAGCCGGCAACCGAGCAGGACCAGCCCGAATGGGGGTCCGACATCGATGCCGCGGACGGTGTCGCGGGGGCGCCGATGGAGGAGACGCAGGTCATCCCCGCGATCACCGAGCCCGAGGCGGTGGTTGACGAGCCGGACAGCCACCAGATCGCCGAGGACGACATCCCGGCGACCTCGATGGAGGCGACGCAGGTCATTCCCGCCATCACCGAGGCGGAACCCGTCGTCGACGAAGCCGTCGCCAACGGTCGTCACCACGCCGTGCCCGAAGAGCCGGCACCGGCCCAGGACGAGGCGCAACAGCCGGCACAGCAGCCAGAACCCGCCGAGGACTCGGTGGCTTCGATGGAGGAGACACAGGTCATCCCCGTCATCACGGAGCCCGCCCCCGTGGTTGACGAGCCGGCCGAGGGCCCGGCGAGCCAGGACGAGCCGGATGCACCGCAGGAGCCCGCCGCTCGGCCCCTCCGGCAAAAGGACATCGCCGCAACGAGTTTCGACACGGACCGGCTGAATCGGCTCCTCGAATTCGTGGTCCGCCAAGAGTCGCGGCTCAACTGGGCGGTCGGCGACCTTTTGGACGGCACGACCGTCCTGGTCACCGACCTCGCGCACGGCTGGATACCGGCAGGGATCAATCTCCCAGCTGGCGTTCGGTTGCTGGAACCCGAGCGACGTACCGGCCGGGTGTCCGCCTTGATCGGCGACGCGGCGCGCGTCGTGACCTACGCTCCTGGTGATTCGCTGCGCCGCTCGCCCGACTTCACCGCCACGAAATCGTCGCTGGAACCGCGCGAGCTGCCGCCCATAAGCGATCTGGCCAGGGTGCTGAGTGAGACCACGCGCCGGTTTGACGGACTCCCCCGCATCGTGCAGAGGCTGGCGGACGCGGCCGCCGCGGAAGCGGTTGTCATCGACCAAGAGGTCGACGTGCTGCGCGTGCACCTCGATACGGCGCGCTACCAACTTTTGGTCCAGTACCCGACCGTGAACCCGGCTCTCCTGCTCAAGTGTCTGTTGATGGCCGCCACCGAAGGCATCGCGAGCGGAGACACGGTATCGGCGAACTATCACCTCGCCTGGTACCAGAAACTCGCCACCGAGGCGCCCGCCCCGTAGCCGCCATGGGGTGCACCGGTCACCCGCGAGTTTGAATTGACGCTGGTTGGAGGGGGCGACGATACTGTGATCGTGTCGGATTCGGGCGGTCGCGCGGATCTCAGCGACAAGAATCTCGTCGAATCAGTTCTCCGCGAACTGAGCGAGGCGGCCGACAAGTGGGAAGCCCTGGTGGCCCAGGCCGAGGCCGTCACCTACAGCGTCGACCTCGGTGACATCTATGCCGTGGCGAATTCCGATGGCCGATTGCTCAAGCTGACTCTGCACCCCGGCGTGATGACCGGATACGCCCACGGCGAGCTTGCCGACAGGCTGAACCTCGCGATCTCAGCGCTGCGCGAGGAGGCGGAAGCCGAGAACCGGGCAAGTTACGGCGGCCCGCTGCAGTAACCGCGCGCTCATCGACCGGCGAGTGCGTCGGATGGGCGCCGGCTCTCTTCGCGCGCTCGCGCGCTCATCGACCGGCGCCGGGAGGGCCGGCGAAGGCTTGCGCAATCTCCAGCCAGCGCTGCGCGTCGGGCCCATCGGCGGTGATGTCGAGGGCGCTGAGCGGCCGCCGCTGGGTGACCAGAAAGCAGAAGTCTTCGGCGGAACCGGTGACCCGTTGCGCCGCGTCCGGCGATCCCCAGCTCCAGGTGTCACCACCGGGTCCGCGCAGCTCGACCAGGAACGGCTCGGCCGGAGCCGGGAGATTGTTGACGAAAAAGGCGTAGTCGCGCGTACGCACCCCCAAGTGGGCGATCGAGCGCAGCCGGTCGGTGGCCACCCGTTTCACGCCCAGCGCATCGGCGACGTCCAAGCCATGCGCCCAGGTCTCCATCAACCGCGCGGTGGCCATCGACGCCGCACTCATCGGCGGCCCGAACCACGGGAGCTTGCGCCCGGCGGGAACCATCAGCAGCTCTTCGTGCAACCGGGAACGGGTCGAGCGCCAGTCGGCGAGCAGCTCGGCCGGCGCTATAGCCGCCAATTCTTCGGCGCCCGCGTCGACGAAGCCCGTCGGGTTCGCGGCGGCGGCCTTGAGCTGTTCGGCGAAGCCGGCCTCGTCGGTGACCGAGGTCAGCGCGACACGGTCGGTCCACAGCAGGTGCCCGATCTGATGCGCGATGGTCCAACCCGGCGCGGGCGTCGGTTCGGCCCAGCGTTCGGCTGGCAGCGGCGCTACCAGGGCGTCAAGCTCGTCGCTTTCGGCGCGTAGGTCGGCCACAATCGGTTCCGGACCCGCCATCATTGCCTCCGATCGTCGGTTGCGCCCGCCGGGTAGCGATTATTCGCCTGGTCGCCGCGCCGGCCCAGGATGCCGTGCATGGCCAGGCCGGCCAGGTAGAGCCCGGAAGCGACCAGGACGACTGCGGGCGCATGCCCATCCGCGGGAATCAACGCCGCGGCCGCCGTGATCGCGGCGATGAACGCCACCCAGAACAGCGCGTCTTGGACGGCGAACACGTGTCCGCGAAGGGCGTCGTCGACGTCCATCTGCATTGCCGAGTCGGCGCACAGCTTGACCATCTGCCCGGTCACACCGAGGAAAAAGCCGCACCCCACCATGACCGGTAGCAGCAACCCCGCTCCGGCGACCTCGATGATCGCCGAGGCCGCGAGCGCACCGTTGACCGTCGCGTAGCGCCCCCAGCGACGAACCGCCGGCGGCGTCAGCACGTTGGCCAGAAACGCGCCCAGGCCGGCGGCGCCGAAAAACACCAGAGCTGTGCCCAGTCCCCCGACTGCGGGGTCGGTCAGGTGGTGCACCAGCAACAAGACCAGCAGGGAGTTGATGCCGATCACCATCCGGTGCGCGGCCAGGCCCGACAGCGTGGCGGCGACCGTCGGCCGTTGCGCCACGGTACGTGCACCGTGCAGCCAGCCGGTGACCACGGCGTAGAGGACCGGTCCGTGGATCGCCCGCTTGGTGTCGTCGGGGCCCAGCACGCGGGACCCGAACCGTAGCGACAGCAGCAATGCGATCGACACGGGTGCCGCGGTGAGGAAGATGATCGCCGAGGCGCCCTTGTCGCCCGCGCCGACCAGGAACCGCGGAACGAGCATGAAGTTGGCACCGATGAAGGCGGCGATGGCCCCGGACGCATTGGCCAACGCGTTCATGGTCACGACCTGTTCGCGGGGCACGACGTGCGGCAGCGACGCCGACAGCCCGGACGCGACGAACCGGGCCAAGCCGTTGGCGAAGAGCGCGCCCAACAACAGCGGCAGGTCGCCGGCTCTGACGGCGAGGATCGTGCCGATCGCGGCGATCAGGATGAGGCGGCCGACGTTGGCGCCGACGAGCACCAGCCGCCGGTCCCAGCGGTCCATCAGCGCGCCGGCGAACGGCCCCAGCAGCGAGTACGGCAGGAACAGCACGGTGAACGCCCGGGCGATTGCCATCGGATCGGCGGCCCGGTCCGGATTGAACAGCAACGCTCCGGCCAGACCGGCCTGGAACAGCCCGTCACCGAATTGACTTGCCATGCGCACCTGCAGCAGGCGCCAGAAGTCTGGCAAACTGCGCACCGACCGCCATATTTCGACGGGTGCGCTTGAGTGCATCCGGGATTGGATCACTAAACCGACTTCCAAAGTTGGGGCTAGCAAGCTCGTCACCGTCCGAGCCGACTTACCAACAGTACAAATCTTCACGCCCCGCGCTTGATTCCCCCGGGTCCCAGGCACCGGATGCGATGATGGTTGGGTGCCGCCGCCCGAGGACCCAGAGGACTATGTCGCGCCGGCCGCGCAGCGGGTGCGCGCGGGGACGTTGCTGCTTGCCAACACCGATCTTTTCGAACCGACGTTTCGGCGCAGCGTGATCTACATCGTCGAGCACAACGACGGCGGCACGTTGGGGGTCGTGCTGAACCGGGCCAGCGAGACCGCGGTTTACAACGTGCTGCCGCAGTGGACCAAGTTGGCGGCCAAGCCGAAGACGATGTTCATCGGCGGCCCGGTGAAGCGGGACGCGGCGCTATGCCTGGCGGCATTGCGCGTTGGCGCCGATCCGCAGGGGGTGGCCGGGCTGCGGCATGTGGATGGCCGGGTGGTGATGGTCGATCTCGACGCCGACCCCGACACGATCGCTCCCCTGGTGGAGGGAGTGCGCATTTTCGCGGGCTACTCAGGCTGGACCATTGGCCAGCTGGAAGGTGAAATCGAACGCGACGACTGGATCGTCTTGTCCGCGTTGCCATCTGACGTCTTGGCGGGGTCGAGGTCCGACCTGTGGGCGCACGTGCTGCGCCGCCAGCCGTTGCCCTTGTCGTTGCTTGCTACCCACCCGATAGATTTGAGCCGCAACTAGGGGCACTCCCCCGGGTCCGCTCGGGCTTCAGTGGCAAGACTGGGTGCAGCCGGCGCAGGTCCCCCCGCAGCCGGGGGCCGCCGCTTCTTGCTGTAGCGCGAAGCGCGCACTCTGCCATGACCCGGCGGCCACCGTTCCGAAGGCGCCGGCGACACAGACGATCAATACCACCAGCGCGGTGTGCGGGGAGGCTGCCAGCGCCACCACACCGCCGGCGGCCAGCATGATTGCCGCCGCCAGTTGCGCCGGAGCCATGGATCGCAGCGCGAGCGCGGTGGGGTCGACGGTCTGGGTGCGTGCCAACGACCAAGTTCCGAACCCGGCGGAGGCCACCGCCGCACACATGCACAGCACTCCCGCAATAAGCATGGGCTCACAATACGAGCCTGGACACCGGTCCGCTCAGTGGGCTCCAGGGGAGTCGCGGCACCGCTCAGTGCTGCAGGAACGTGAAATTGGGTAGCGGGGGAAGGCCGGGGACAAGGGCCAACAGGTTCGGTGTGGGCTGACGGCTGGGCATCGGCGCCGGGGGCAAGCCCACCGGGGGAGCGGTGGCCGAGGTTTGCCGGAGCGGAGCCACGGCGGGAGCCTGGGCGACCGGAGCTGTGGCGGGCGCCTGCCCGACCGGAGCGGTGGCCGGTATCTGCCCGACGGGAGCCGCGGCAGGCACTTGGGGGACCGGAGCAGCGGCGGGAACCTGCGGCACGGGAGCCGCGGCAGGAACCTGCGGGGCGGGGGCCTGGGCGGGGGTCAGCCCGACCGGCGAGGCGGCCGGGGTCTGGACCGGCGCGGGCGCCGGGGACCCGGGAACGGTAACGCGGAAGCCGTTGACGATGGCGTCGGTGGCGGGTGCGTCGGCGACGGCCACCGCACGATCGGTGGTCACCGCGAGCGACACCAGGTACTTGTCGCGCCCCGAGGTGGCGATGACGTGGCGCCGCGAGGTGTTCAGCGTCATGTCGCCGTCGCGGTACGTGCCTTCGACGATCGACGACGGGAAGCCGCCGAAATCGGCCATCGAGGCGTTGGTGGGCTGCCAGGCCAGCAGCTTCTGGCTGTCGACGTAGCCGTGGCTGATGGCCTCGCGGGGGTCGAAATCACCGACGAGCTTGTACACCACCACCTGTGCATTCGAGGAGTAGATGCTGCTGCCCTGCCGGTCGGCGATCACCGCGAACGCGTCGGGAACGTTGGGATCGGGCACCTGAGTCCAGCGGGCCGGCACCGGCAAAGTGATGTCAAGTGCCTTGAGGCCCTGGGGTTTTTGCGCCTCAAGCTTGACGCCCTTCGACTGGAGGTACTCACGGATCGTCCCGGAAGTGGCCGGGGCTGGAGTGACCGCCGGGGCGACCGGCGCGGCGGGCGCGGCCGCCGCCGGCACCGTTGCACCCGGGGTCGTCGGCGATGCGACCGGATTCGCCGCCGGGGGGGCGGCGAGGAACCGGTTGGCGGGCGCCTGTCCGGGCGCGGCCGCGACGTTCTGCGGCCCCGGGATGGCAGGAGCGGGTGCTGGCGCGGGAAGTAAGGGGTCCGCCAATGCCTGGGCGCTCGTGACAACCGCCATGCCGATCAGGCCGGCGACCATACCCCCGAGGAGCGCACGGCGGGCGGGGACGATCTCAATCATCTGCCTCGGTCCTTCCAATGGCGCACTGCCAGGTCATCAGAGGCCGACTGTAACTACAGGTCAAAGGCCATGGATAGGCTCGAAATACAGCTGGGATGAACCCCTGATCCGTGCGCAACGGAACCGAGATCATCCTGTGGCCGGCGCTAGGCCCGACGTGACCCTTATACCCTGTTCAGGTGACCGAATCCCCGACCACCGCCGAGAGCAACTCCGGTGCCGTTCAGACGGACCCCGATGCGCCGACGTATCGCTACACCGCGGCGCTGGCGGGCCGTATCGAGAGCACCTGGCAGGAGAACTGGGCGAAGCTCGGGACGTTCAACGTGCCCAACCCGGTCGGCTCGTTGGCCCCGACGGATGGCAGCCCGGTCCCCGCTGACAAGTTGTTCGTGCAGGACATGTTTCCCTACCCGTCGGGCGAGGGGCTGCACGTCGGTCATCCGCTGGGCTACATCGCCACCGACGTCTACGCCCGCTACTTCCGGATGACCGGACATAACGTCCTGCACGCGTTGGGGTTCGATTCCTTCGGGCTGCCCGCCGAGCAATACGCCGTGCAAACCGGCACTCACCCGCGCACCCGCACCGAGGCCAACGTCGTGAACTTCCGCCGTCAGCTTGGCCGGTTGGGTCTCGGCCATGACAGCCGGCGCAGCTTTTCCACCACCGACGTCGAGTTCTACAAGTGGACGCAGTGGATCTTCCTGCAGATCTATAACGCCTGGTTCGACACCGCGGCCCGCAAGGCCCGCCCGATCGCCGAGCTGATCGCGGAATTCGATTCCGGCGCAAGGCAGCTCGAAGACGGCCGTGATTGGTCTGCGCTGTCGGCGGGGGAGCGGGCCGACGTGATCGACGGCCATCGATTGGTCTACCGCGCCGACTCGATGGTCAACTGGTGTCCGGGTCTGGGCACGGTGCTGGCCAACGAAGAGGTGACCGCCGACGGTCGCAGTGATCGCGGCAACTTCCCGGTATTCCGGAAACGCTTGCGGCAGTGGATGATGCGGATCACCGCCTACGCCGACCGGCTTCTCGACGACCTGGAGTTGCTGGATTGGCCGGAGCCGGTCAAAACCATGCAGCGCAACTGGATTGGCCGTTCCACCGGCACCCGGGCGCTGTTCTCGGCGAACAACGCCGGCGGCGAGACGGTCGACATCGAGGTGTTCACCACCCGGCCGGACACCATGTTCGGTGCCACCTACCTGGTGCTCGCCCCGGAGCACGACCTGGTCGACGGGCTGGTCGCAACGAGCTGGCCCGAGGGGACCGACGCCCGTTGGACTTACGGCGCCGCAACGCCGGGGGAGGCCGTCGCCGCGTACCGGCAGGCGATCGCGGCGAAGTCGGACCTCGAGCGCCAGGAGAGCAGGGAGAAGACGGGCGTCTTCCTGGGCAGCTACGCGACCAATCCCGCCAACGGCAAGCCGGTGCCGATCTTCATCGCCGACTACGTACTGGCCGGATACGGCACAGGCGCCATCATGGCGGTTCCCGGCCACGACCAGCGCGACTGGGATTTCGCCCATGAGTTCGGCCTTCCCATCGTGGAAGTCATTGCCGGGGGCGATATTTCGGAGGCCGCTTACCCCGGCGACGGCGTGCTGGTGAACTCCGGCTACCTGGACGGAATGAATGTGCCGGCCGCCAAGGAAGCGATCACTGCCCGCTTGGAGGCGGACGGCCGCGGCTGGGCGCGGATCGAATTCAAGCTGCGGGACTGGCTTTTCGCCCGGCAGCGCTACTGGGGCGAGCCGTTCCCGATCGTCTACGACAGCGACGGGCGCGCCCATGCTCTCGACGAGGCCGCGCTGCCTGTCGAGCTGCCCGATGTGCCCGACTATTCACCGGTGCTGTTCGACCCCGACGATGCCGACAGCGAGCCTTCGCCACCATTGGCGAAGGCGACCGAGTGGGTGCACGTCGAACTTGACTTGGGCGACGGTCTGCAGCCCTACACCCGCGACACCAACGTGATGCCGCAGTGGGCCGGTAGCTCCTGGTATGAACTGCGATACACCGATCCGCACAATTCGGAAAGGTTGTGCGCCAAGGAGAACGAGGCCTATTGGATGGGGCCGCGGCCGGCCGAGCACGGCCCGCAGGACCCCGGCGGTGTCGACCTGTATGTCGGCGGCGCCGAACACGCGGTGCTGCACCTGTTGTATGCCCGGTTCTGGCACAAGGTGTTGTACGACCTGGGCCACGTGAGTTCCCGGGAGCCGTACCGCCGCTTGGTCAACCAGGGCTACATCCAGGCTTTCGCCTACACCGACTCGCGCGGGTCGTATGTCCCGGCCGACGAGGTGGTGGAGCGCGGTGGCGGATTCTTCTATCCGGGCCCGGGCGGTGAGATCGAGGTCTTCCAGGAATTCG
The DNA here is from genome assembly GCF_001667425.1 of Mycobacterium sp. 852002-51613_SCH5001154. NCBI lineage: Bacteria > Bacillati > Actinomycetota > Actinomycetes > Mycobacteriales > Mycobacteriaceae > Mycobacterium > Mycobacterium sp. 852002-51613_SCH5001154. The sequence goes on from NZ_LZII01000085.1 coordinate 152,884, forward strand.
GCAAAATCGGTAAGAGCCTGAAGAATTCGATTTCACCCGACGAGATCTGCGACGAGTACGGTGCGGACACTCTGCGGGTGTACGAGATGTCGATGGGCCCGCTGGAGGCCTCCCGCCCGTGGGCCACCAAGGATGTCGTCGGGGCGCACCGCTTTTTGCAGCGTGTGTGGCGGCTGGTGGTCGACGAACAGACCGGCCGGACCCGGGTGCTCGACGTGGCCGGACAACAGGAGCTCGACTCCGACACCCTGCGAGCGCTGCACCGCACCGTCGCGGGGGTATCGGAAGACTATGCCGCACTGAGGAATAACACCGCAGCGGCCAAGCTGATCGAGTACACCAACCACCTCACCAAGGAGCACCGCGACGCCGTTCCCCGGGCCGCGGTCGAGCCGCTGGTGCTGATGTTGGCGCCGCTGGCTCCCCATATGGCTGAGGAGCTATGGCTGCGGCTGGGCCACTCCACGTCGCTGGCGCACGGCCCGTTCCCGCAGGCCGATCCGGCCTACCTGGTTGACGACAGCGTCGAATACCCGGTCCAGGTCAACGGCAAGGTGCGTGGACGGGTGGTGGTGGCCGCCGACGCTGATCAGGACACCCTGAAGGCCGCGGCATTGTCGGACGAGAAGGTCCAGGCATTCTTGGCGGGCGCCAATCCCCGCAAGGTGATCGTGGTCCCCGGCCGGCTGGTGAACCTGGTCGTCTAGCGGGTCGCGAGTCACCGGCCCGCGGGCCGCAGCACCACCTCGTGGACGTGGCCGTCGGGCGGCGTCGCCAGCACGTTGGCGACCGCTGCCGCGACGGTTTCCGGCTTGAGAAACTTCGCCGCGTCGTACGTCCCGCCCTCGAATGCGACGAGTTCGCGCTGCATTTCAGTGTCGGTGCGGCCCGGGTAGACCGTCGTCACCCGCAGCTGCGGTTCGTCGGCGCGGAGCGAGTCCGCGAAGGCGCGCAACGCGAACTTACTGGCCGAGTAGGAGGCCATGCCGGGCGAAACGTTGCGCCCCGCACCGGAGTTGATGAAGACCACCTGCCCTCGGGCACGCCGCAGCGCCGGTAGTAGCGCCAGTGTAAGTCCCACCGGTCCAAGCACATTGACGGCGAAGGTGGCGCGCCACTCATCGACGTCGGAATCCGCGACATGACCGGGGATCGACACCCCGGCGTTGTGCACCAGCACATCGAGTTCGTCCACGATCTCGCAGGCGGCCTCGATCTCCGCGGTGTCGGTGAGGTCCACTGGGAACGTCGTCGCGTCCAGCCTCCGGGCAACGGCGTCGAGCCGGTCGGAGGGCCGACCGGCCAGCAGCAGAGTGTGGGTGGGGGCCAGCGCGGTGGCGATCGCGGAACCGATGCCGCCGCCGGCGCCGGTGATGAGTGCAGTTGGCATGCACCGTAGTCTACGGGCACCGCCAAACTCGTTGAAAGGCAGTTATTTTCAAGCCTCTTTACGGGCGGGCGGCGCACCCGCGGGCGCGGGCGCCGGTTCGCCGCAGGCCAGCCGCTCGAGCGGAGCCAGCGCCTGCATCAGGGTGCCGAGGTCGGACGCGGGCAGCTGACTGAGCATCGCGGCCAGCGAGGCGCGCCGGTTGGCCAGGGACTCGCCGTGGACGGCACGCCCGCGCGGGGTGATGTCGACCAGCACGGCACGCAGGTCGGACGGGTCGCGCGAGCGTTTCACCAGCCCCAGCTTTTCCAGCCGGCGGATCGCCACGGTGGTGGTGGGAGTGCGGACCCGCTCATGGGCAGCCAGGTCGGTCATCCGAATCGGCCCCTGATCCAGCAAGGTGACCAGAATCGACAGTTGCGCCAACGTTAATTCGCCCGCGGCCGCGGTGCCGCTCGGGTCCCCGCGCCGCAGAATCGAAAACAATTTGGACAGCGCACGGTGCAAACCTTCCGCAAGCTCGGTGACGTCGGCCGCGGGGGATTCGCTGTCCGCCATAAACGGGGAGTCTAACGCTATATCAGGCACGTACAAGCTAGCTAAGCCGACTAATTAGTAGCAGTGGGGTAGTCAAAGTACTTGGGACAGGAATCGCTGTAGCCGTTCGGTCTGCGCGGCTTCGAAAATCTGCTCCGGAGGCCCGGATTCCACCACCTTGCCGCGATCCATGAACACAACGGCGTTGGATGCCGAGCGGGCGAAGCCCATTTCATGGGTGACGACGATCATCGTCATGCCGTCGGCGCCGAGGTCGGCGATGAGTTGCAGAATCCCTTTGACCGTTTCCGGATCCAGCGCCGAAGTCGCCTCGTCGAAGAACATCACCTGGGGAGCCATGGCCAGCGCGCGGGCGATGGCGACCCGTTGTTGTTGCCCTCCGGACAGCATGCCGGGCCGGGCATCGGCCTTGTGCTTCAGGCCAACTCGCTCCAATTGGTTCAGCGCCAGGTCGCGGGCCTCGCCGGGCGGCAGGTGGCGCAACTTGCGCGGGGCCATCGCAACGTTCTTCAGCACGCTCAGATGGGGGAAGAGGTTGAAATGCTGAAACACCATGCCGATGCGCTGTCGTAGCTCGTTGGGATCGTCGCGTAACACCGATCGACCGTCCAGCAGGATGTCGCCGCTATCGGGTTCGTACAACCGGTTCAAGGTGCGCAGCAGCGTCGACTTGCCCGAGCCGGACGGTCCGATGACGGCGACGGTGGTGCCCGCCGGAGCCTCGAAATCGACGCCACGCAGCACCTTGTTCCCGCCCAGGGTCTGGTGAAGATCCTTGGCGGCCAAAGAAACCGACCGACGGCTCGGGACACTCACGTGATCTCCTGGCCGAACTTCGTGGCCAGCATCTCCGCATTGTCGTCGAGGTCGGGGGCGCCCCGGCCGCGGCGCAGGCGCGCGTCGATGTAATTCACCAAATGCGTTAACGGGATGGTCAGTATCAGATAGAAGAGGCCGGCGGCCACCAACGGTGAGAGGCTTCCGGTCTGGGCATTCAAATCCCGGCCCACCTGAAAGAGCTCCCGTTGATCGGCGATCAGGCCGAGGAAGTACACCAACGCGGATGCCTTCAACAACCCGATGAACTGGTTGACCAGTGCCGGCAATACCCGCCGTATTCCCTGCGGCACCACCACCAGTCGCATCGCGGTCGTGTAGCTGAAGCCCAGCGCGCGGGAGGCCTCCAACTGGCCGGGGTCCACGCTTTGTATTCCGGAGCGCAGGATTTCGCCGATGTAGGCGGCGGCCATCAACCCAAGCGCTGCAATTCCCAAGGGGTAAGGGTTCTTGTTCGTCAGTCCGCCGACCAATGGACCGACGCCCATTCCGATCAGCAGGATGATCACCACTTCGGGCAGGCCGCGGAAGATATCGGTGTATACCCGTGCCGGCCAGCGCAGCCAGCGCCGATGTGAGATGCCCGCCATTGCCAGCACCATCCCCAACGCCAACCCGATCACGATGGCGCAGTTGGTCAGGATCAAGGTGTTCGGCAGCCCCGTCGTGAACAGAACGGGGATGGCTCGGCGGTACATGTCCCAGTCAAAGAACGAATCGCGCAACTGGGCCAGCGCCGATTTGGGCGCGGCCGGGCCTGTCGGCGCGCGGTGCTGGCTTGCGACCATCGCGGCGAAATCCGGCAGGCTCGGGGCCGGCGCCGCTTTCGATCCAGGCTTCCATCCGGGTGGGAGCGTGCGCGGTACCCAGTCGCAGTACAGCTTGGCCCACGTGCCGTCGGCGATCACCGCGTCCAGCCCGGAATTCAGCGCATCGATTAGCGGCTTGTTCTCCTTGGCGACGGCGTAAGCCACGAAATTGCCTGGGCTGAAAGTGTTCGCGACGGTCACCGCGGGATCACCCGGCCGAACGACGGTCGAGGCAAGCGTTCCGGGCGCCACCCACGCATCAATCTGGCGGGTCTTGAGGCTGGCGTACAGGGTGGCGAAGCCGGGATACTTCACTGGCTGCAGATGCAGGGTGTCGACGACGTACGACTCCTCGACAGTGCCCTGGACTACGCCGATGCGCTGACCGGCGGCCAGGTCGCCGAACTTGTGGATCGGCGAGCCGGGCGGCACCACCAAAGAGTAGAAGCCGAAGTCGTAGCCGTTGGTGAAAGCGACGGTGTGACGGCGTTGGTCGGTGGCTTTCACCGACGCCGATCCGACGTCGAAGCGCCGGGACGCCACCTGGGCCAGCAACGCGGAGAAGTCGGTGCTGACGAAGCGCAACTGCAGGTGCAGCTTGTCGGCGATGGCGCGCAGCAGGAGGTTGTCGAAGCCGCTGAATTCGCCGGTGGGATTGATGCAGATGTTGGGCGGGGCGTCCGACAGCGTGCCCACCGTCAGCACACCCGGCGTGCCGAGCCCGAGCGCTCCGACGTCAACCGCGGTGAGCGGTTCGACCGATGGTGTCGTGTCCCGATCTTCCTGGGGGGTGGGCTGGCTCTCGGTCAGATCCTTAGGCAGGGCCCTTGCGCTCTCCAAGCCGGCCGGCGCGCATTGATTCCAGTCGGCGGCCGCGGGCGCGGCCGGCCCGCCTAATGCCATGCCGCACACCAGCACCGTCGTCGCGGCCAGTCCGAACAGCCTTGCGCGGCGCTGGGTGCGCCGGTCCACGCGCGCATTCATCCCTGCCACCGTATCGACAGGGCGGCGGCTTCGTGGGGTGAGCGTGCCCTACAGCGCCAGCGACGGCTCGACGCCCACGGCTTCGGCGTCGACGAGCACCTCGAGCGGTGCGGGCACGACCGGGCTCACGTCGTCGGGAGCGGTGAACACCCTGCGCCGGGAAAGTTCGGCCAGCATGGTCTGGGCCATCAGGTAGGAGCGGCCCACGCACGCGGCCCGTGCGGCCTCGGGGTCGCGCCGGTTGATCGCGGAAGTCTCGTCTTCGTAGAACGGAAGCATCTCTTCGCGGCTGCCCTGATAAATCAGCCAGAACACCCGGGGAACCAGGTTTTGCGAGGCGCGGATCGTCGCGTGCAGGCGCGGCCCGGCGTATTCGTCGTTGATGGTGCGCCGGTACTCGGCGGCGATGTCGCAGAAGGCCCGCGAATCCTTCGCGGTGCGTAGCGATCGCATGAAGGCGTCGAGTTGCCCCAGGATCCGCGGCGTCGGACTGGTGGCCGCGCGCGCGGACGCGATGCCGTTGAGCAGACCCTCGAGCTCATGATGCTCGAGGACGGTAGCTTCGTCGAACCGCTCCACGAACGCGCCGCGGTGATAGCGGGTGGAGACGATGCCGTCGTGTTCGAGTTGCACCAGCGCCTCTTGAATTGGGACGCGGCTTACACCCAGTCCCAGCGCGATCTCATTGCGATCGACGCGGTCGCCGGTGCGCAACTTCCCCGTGAGCAAGAGGTGAAGGATGTGCGAAACAACCAGGTCCTTTTCTTTGACCCCGTATTTCTTCGGCATTTCGTCCTTGAGTCTCTTTCAAACCCGGTGCGGCCATCAGCGCGAGAAGTTTCTCACGAGTGGGCTCGTATTTTCCGGTGTTTCACCAATAAATGGTCGGGGACGGGTTTAACGACTATCCCGCCACCGGCACAGCGCTTCCGCGGCGCCCAGGTTGTACTCCGGTCCGTCGCACGCGACGGTCAGCAGCGTGACTCCGAGGCCGAAGAGTTTTTCGGCATTGTCGATCAGGCCGCCGCGGTCCTGCACGGCGGCCGAGCGTTCGATGCTCGCCGGGTCGCGGCCGACGTCGGCGCAATGCCGGGCCAGGACGTCCGCCTTGGCCGGGAACTCGTCGGCGGAGGTGAAGCTGTGCCATAGGTCGGCGTATTCGGCAACCAGCCGCAGCGTCTTGCGCTCACCGCCCCCGCCGATCAGGACCGGGATGTCGCGGGTCGGCGAGGGGTTCAGTTTCGCCAGTCGCGCCTTGATCCGGGGGAGCGCGCCCGCGAGGTCGTCGAGGCGGCTGCCTGCGGTGCCGAACTCGTAGCCGTACTCGTCGTAGTCCTTCTGCTTCCACCCCGAGCCGATCCCGAGCACGAGCCGGCCGCCGGAAATGTGATCGACCGTGCGGGCCATGTCGGCCAGCAGCTCGGGATTCCGGTACGAGTTACACGTGACCAGCGCGCCGATCTGGATGCGCGATGTCTGCTCGGCCCACGCCCCGAGCATTGTCCAGCATTCGAAATGCGCACCGTCGGGATCACCGTAGAGGGGGAAGAAGTGGTCCCAGTTGAAGGCGATGTCGACGCCGACGTCCTCGCAGCGACGCACGGCGTCCCGGATTTGGCGATACTGCGGCGCGTGCTGAGGCTGCAGTTGCACGCCGATGCGGATGGGGAGATCAGGGGTCATGAGACCACCGTAGGCTCAGCCCGCGTCGAGCACCCCGCGCAGCAGATCGATCAGGGCGAGGGGCTGGTCGCTTTGCACGGAATGGCCGGAATCCTCGACGACGTGCGCCGCGCGGAAATGCTTTGTGCGACGGCTGAGTTCGGCCGCGTCGTCGTCGCTGACGAAACCCGACTTGCCGCCGCGGATAAGGGTGATCGGCGCGGACAGCCGGTCCACGTCCTCCCACAGGACGTCGAAGTCGGGGAACTTGCGGATGGCGTCGTAGCGCCACGTCCAGTTGCCGTTGTCCAGCCTGCGCGAGTTGTGAAACACGCCGCGGCGGAGCGCCTTTACCTCGCGGTGTGGCGCCGCCGCGATCGTCAGGTCCAGCATGGCCTGGAAGCTGGGGAATTCGCGTTCCCCGTGCATCAACGCGACCGTGCCCTGCTGTTCCTTGGTCATCTCCGAGTGCCGCTGCAGCGCCGACGGGGTGACGTCGATCAAGACGAGTTCGTTGACGAGTTCGGGCGCCACGGCGGCCAGCCGTAACGCGGTCAGCCCGCCCAGCGACATGCCCACGACGAGATCGGCGCTCGCTGCGTGCTCACGTACCGCCGGCAACAGGGCGTCGGCGTTGATCTGCGGCGAATAGTCGCCGTCCTCGCGCCATGCCGAATGGCCGTGCCCGGGGAGGTCCACCGCCAGCGCGGGCTCGCCGAGGCCGACGATGACGGTGTCCCAGGTGTGCGCGTTCTGCCCGCCGCCGTGCAGAAAAACGATCCGCGGGGCAGTGCCGCCCCAGCGCAGGGCGCTGATCTTGGCCTCGCCGGCGCCCGCCTCCACGCGTCGCACGTCCGGCAGCGGGCCAGTGACGCCGGCTTGCTCGGCATTCTCGGATAGCAGCGAGAACTCGTTCAGCCCGTCGAATGCGTCTTCGGAGATATCGGCCACGGTCTAGACACTAGCGGCGCCGCCCTAGAACCAGCGTCGTCGCCATGACTAGAGGACGTAGCGACGGCGAATGCCGTGGAATCGTTCCCACATCGCGGCGGTGCGCTCGGCGGGGCTCACAATGGCTGTGTCCTCCGGTAGGGCGGCGAGCAGTTCGCCATGCTTGACGACCTGGGTGCTCAGCGCGGCGGGTTCGCCCTCGAGCATGTGCCGATAGGTCAGGTTGCCGCAGGCAAAGCCCTGGGTGTCGAGCCAGTTGTGCACGCCCGGATCACGATGAGCCATGACGAGACGAACGCGGCCGTCGGCGTCGGTCTTGGTGCGGCTCGGCGTGTAGCTCACCGGCCGGTACAGGTAATCCATGCTGTTGAAAAAGACGCCCATATTGGTCAGCATCCACAACCCGTCGTGGGCGCCGAATTCGACGATCAGCGCCTCGTCGTCCGCGAGTTCCCAGTACATGTTGGCGGCGGCCCGGCCGCGCCTGGCGTCGGCGTCGGTCGCGTCGACTTGGGGGAACGCGTTGGGGTGGTTGGCGTCGACGCCGCCGTAGGTGAAGGGGAACTCGGGCCAGTCGGCCATCAGGCCCGTGACGAACTCACCGGCCCAGCGCATCGCCTCGACCATCTCGGGAGGCGAGGGCAACGGTTTCGGGGATTCCATGTCGATTCGTTCGATGCGAAGCTGCGCGGGCAGCTCCTCCCAGCGGTCGAAACCCTGGCGGATGAACAGCTTCCGTGACCCCGTGGTGGTGGGCAGCCAATTGGGCCCGCGCTCGGGCCCGCCGATGTAGAGCTCGAATTCCCCGTCATCGCCGACCTGGAGCTGATGACCGAGCAGGTTGGTCTCCGGTGTGTCCCCGAACGGTTCGTGCAGCACGCCCGGGCCCGGCGTACGTGGACCCTGCACCGTGACGTTGAAAAACCTTGCGGTGCCGCGTGTCCCGGTGAGCCGATACGTCGACTGTCCGTCGATCCAGGCCTGCTGGTAGGTGAAGTCGGCACAGTCGCCGCCCAGCTTGCGGGTCGGACCACAGAAGGTGTGCAGCGCCGGGTAGCGGGTGTTGCGAGTCTCGAGCGCGAGATCGAAGGCCTGGCCGAGGTTTTGGGTCAGGAACCGGTAGGCGTCGACCCGATGGACGCCCGACGCCGGGTTGGCCTGCTTGAAGGCCTGTTCGCCCGCTTGCTGCAGTCGCTCACAGAAGTCCGTCCAGGCCTGCTGCAGCGCCGCGTCGTCGGGCCCGTCGCCGAAGGCCATGCTCACGCACCGAGCCTGTCGAGCATCGCGCTGACGACGTCACATGCGCGCTGGGCGGCTTCCAGGTGTCCCTCCCGGTCGATGCGGAGACCGATCAGTTCCAGGTCGAAACCGTGGCGGTAGCCGCCGGCGAGCGCTTGGGCGACGAAGCTTTCGAGCGGGATCGTGCCGTCGCCGGGCACCGCCCTGGCCGGCAGCGCCCGGTCGCCGAGCACATAGTCGCTGAGCTGGATCAGCGCGGTCCTCGGTAGCGCCCGCTGCACCATCGCCTCCAAATCCCCCTCCGCCCAACAGTGAAACACGTCGATGCACAGACTGAGGTCGCCCATCTCGGCCAGCACGACCGCGTCGCGCAGGGTGTGGGCCAGGTGGATGTCGGCGTACAGGCTGGATGCGTTCTCGACGGCCAGCGCCACCCCGGCCGCCTTGGCCTGCGCCGCGCAGGGAGCGATCATCGTGCAGAATCGGTCCGCGGCCTGCGCCCAGGCGAGGTCACCGCGCCCGCCGGTCAACAAGTAAACGGTGCGGGCTCCGACGGCGGCGGAGGCGTCGATCACGGTGGACAGCGCTTCGCGGGCGGCGTGCGGGTCGCTGGACAGCCTGCCGCCGGCGAACAGGTGGTAGACGGCCTCCACAGAATAAGCGTTGCCGTGCAACAGCATTGGGAAGCACGGCTCGAGAAGTTGGCTGTCCAGGATGCTCAGCCGGGAGACCCCGAGCGCTGCCCAATGAGCTTCCAGTTCGGCCAGCGACTCACCTTGGAAGGTGACGTTGTGCACCGACAGACGCTGGTGTGGGCCGGTCATGTCAGGCGCGGTTCTCGATGGCGACACCGAATCGTTCTCGGAATGGCCGGAATTCCGCGTGCAGCGCATCCAGGTCCTCGCCGATGTCGGTCAGCAGTTGGGTGGAGTAGGTGAATTTGCCGTAGCGGTCGCCACGATTGTTGGCCAGGTACGCGCGCATCGCCGATGCGGCGTCGTCCGACAGTTCGCGACCGCAGAACTCGTAGTAGCGCCGGACGGTGCCGATGTGGTCGGCGACGAAGTCGGCGTAGCGCACGTGCAGGATACGGGGATCGTCGACCAACGGATTGCTCATCGTGTTGGCGATGCTGGCGCGGGTCATCTCGAGGTGCTTCTTCGCTTCGGCGTGCAGGTCGACCGGACCGACGATGCCTTCGGCGATGTCGGCCATCATCATGGTGCGCGACGCGGCGACTTGGACGGGGTCGCGGTGCAGCCACACCAGGTGCGCGTCGGGATAGGTGTCGAAGAGTTCCTTGAGGCGGAAACCGTGAAATCCCTTAAGCACCCAGTACTTTCGGGGACGGCAATATTGCAGCTGCTGCAGCATGGCCTTGTGCAGCCGGTATTGCGCCGCGGGATCGGTGGCCAGGCCGCCGACCAGAGACTGCATCGGCACGCGCCACCAGGCGGTGGGCGTCATCACCCGGAAGTCGAACGCCCAGGTGCGCTCGTCCTCAGGCAGACCGTCGCCCAGCATGTCGTTGTACGGGTGGCTGTGCAGCCACTTGGGCATCTTCGCGTTGATCTCGCGCCAGTCCGCGTCGGCCCACTCTCTGCGGTCGTCATCGGGATCTGCCAGACCCGGCGGCGGTGACGGATACATCACCTCCCAGAAGCGCAGCGCCCGAGCACGCGGATCAACGGACATCAGCGCGTGCATGAGCGTTGTGCCCGACCGGGGTTCGCCTGTGACGAACATCGGACCGACGATCACCTCGTCGGCGATCGGGTAGCGGTTGCGGTCTTCGATGAACTCCAGCCGCGACGTCAGCAACCATCGACACACCTGCGCCGCCTGGCGGTGGCCCTCGGTGTTCATGCCGAGGCCGTTGAGATGGTCGACCGCGACGGTGAAGCGTTGCGGCAAGGTGGGATCGCCGTAGTCGCACAGTCCGGTTTCGGCCTCCGCGTCGGCGAGCAGCCTGGCGGCGTCCAGGGGCGCCGTCACGACCGCTCCCCGCACAGCCGCATCAGCTCGTCTTCGGCGGCGCGCACGTTGGCGGCCGAAGCCGCGGCGTGGCTCAGGCCGGCCATCGCGCCGTAGTCCAGGATCTTGGGGACGCGCAGTCCCGCGTCGACGTATGTCTTCACGATCTTGGCAACCTGCGTCGGCGTCCCGTGCGGGACGGCGGCGAGCACCATCTCCGGCCGAGCCTTGTCGAGGAAGTCCAGAATCCTTTCGCGGGTGAGCACCGCGGGGTCGATGTCTTGGAATCCGCGCCACCGATCACCCATCGGGTGTTCGAATCCGAAGCCGCGCAACGTATCCGCCGATACCTGCAGCAGGAACGCCTTCACCAGCGGTGCTTGCAGGATCTCGGCGAGGGCGTCCTCGTCCGCGCCGATCAGACACACCTGGATGAAGCATGGTGTGATCGACTGTGGATCGCGGCTGGCGCGTTCGGCGGATTCCCTTACCGCGGCGAGCATTTCGGCGTATTGCTCCGGTGTCCAGGCGCCGGCCGGCCACCACCCGTCCGCGTGCCGGCCAGCGATATCCAGCATCCGTGGGCCGCTTGCGCCGATCCAGATCTGCGGTGGCCGGCCTGCGTAGGGTTCGGTGTCCAGCCGGGCATGGCGCAGCGAGTAGAACTGTCCGTCGAAATCGACCGGGCCGTCGCTCTCCCAGAGCAGCCGGATCACCCTAAGGGCTTCCTCGAAGCGGCTGACCGGCCGGGAGAAATCGAAGCCGTAGGGCAGGGTGTTCTCGCTCTCGCCGCTGCCAAGGCCGAGGATGAAACGCCCCTTGGCGAGGTGGTCGATCGTGAGCGCCGTCTGGGCCAGCATGCTGGGGTGGCGGCGCACGGTGTCGACGACTGCGCTGACGAGCGGGACCTTCTCCGTCAGGACGGCGGCCGCGGCGGCTACCGCCAGGCCGTCCAGGTGGCGGTGCGGCGACGGGGAGGCGGTGGCCAGGTCGGTGAACTCGGGGGTCCAGATGGAATCGGGCCAGAAGCTGACCATGTGGTCGGGCAGCCAGATCGAGTGGTACCGGCCGCTGTCCAACTCCTTCAGCCGGGACAGGTCCAGGGGGAGGGTGGTGCGTAGGAACGCGGCGGGTTGCACGGTCATCGAGAGATGATGCTAAGCACTCGCACAGCGCCGCGGGGATGAATTCGCTCTAGCGGCCACGGCACCGACCGTCACGCCAGCGTGGCTGCGGTCGCCGAGCGTCACGCTGGGGTGACAACGAGACCCGCAGGCACGAATGTGCGGTGAGGTCACCGGAGCGACCTCACCGCACGATCTGTGGAAGGGGGTCAGCCCTCGATGAACTCTTCGAGCTGCGTACGCGCTACGTCGTCGGGCAGCTGTTGCGGCGGGCTCTTCATCAGGTAGGCCGACGCCGGGATCACCGGACCGCCAATGCCGCGGTCCTTGGCGATCTTGGCCGCCCGCACCGCGTCGATGATGACACCCGCCGAGTTCGGCGAGTCCCACACCTCGAGCTTGTACTCCAGGTTCAGCGGCACGTCGCCGAAGGCGCGGCCCTCCAGTCGCACGTACGCCCACTTGCGGTCGTCGAGCCAGCCGACGTGGTCGGAGGGGCCGATGTGCACGTCTTTGGTCTTGAACTCGCGTTGCAGGTTGGAGGTGACGGCCTGCGTCTTGGAGATCTTCTTGGACTCCAGCCGCTCGCGCTCGAGCATGTTGAGGAAGTCCATGTTGCCGCCGACGTTGAGCTGCATGGTGCGGTCCAGTTGCACACCGCGGTCCTCGAACAGCTTGGCCATCACCCGGTGGGTGATGGTGGCGCCGACCTGGCTCTTGATGTCGTCGCCCACGATCGGCACACCCGCGTCGGCGAACTTCTTGGCCCACACCGGGTCCGAGGCGATGAACACCGGCAGCGCGTTGACGAACGCCACGCCGGCGTCGATGGCGCACTGGGCGTAGAACTTGTCGGCCTCCTCGGAGCCCACCGGCAGGTAGGACACCAGCACGTCGACGTTGTTCTCCTTGAGCGCCTTGACCACGTCGACCGGCTCGGCGTCGGACACCTCGATGGTGTCGGCGTAGTACTTGCCGATGCCGTCGAGTGTCGGGCCCCGCTGCACCGTCACGTTGGTCGGCGGCACGTCGGCGATCTTGATCGTGTTGTTCTCCGAGGCGAAGATCGCGTCGGACAGGTCGAAGCCGACCTTCTTGGCGTCCACGTCGAAGGCCGCGACGAACTTGACGTCGCGCACGTGGTACTGGCCGAACTTCACGTGCATCAGGCCGGGCACGGTGCTGTTCTCGTCGGCGTTCTGGTAGTACTCGACGCCCTGTACCAGGGAAGACGCGCAGTTACCGACGCCGACAATGGCGACTCGTACCTCGGTCGACGCCTGTGGCGCGTTCTGGTCACTCATTGGGCGTTCTCCTAACTCCATAACTTGTGTCGCAGCTGATCGAATTCGTGCAGGGGTTTTACGTCTGCTCGGAGAGGCCGGGCATCGCCCGCTCCGCAGCAATGAGCTCGTTGAGCCACTTCACTTCCCGCTCACTGGACTCGAGCCCCAGTTGGTGAAGTTGGCGGGTGTAGCGGTCGAACGAGTTACTGGCCCGCGCCACGGCTTCGCGCAGGCCTTCCCGCCGCTCCTCGACCTGACGGCGGCGACCTTCCAGGATGCGCATGCGCGCCTCCGCCGGAGTCCGGTTGAAGAACGCCAAATGCACCCCGAAGCCGTCGTCGGTGTAGTTGTGCGGGCCGGTGTCGGCCACCAGCTCACCGAAGCGCCGACGGCCCTCGTCAGTTAGCTGGTAGACGCGCCGGGCACGCCGAACCGGCGTTCCGGTCGGGGCGGCGTCCTCGGCGATCAACCCTTCGGCCTGCATCCGCCGGAGGGCGGGGTACAGCGAACCGTACGAGAACGCACGAAACGCGCCGAGGAGGCCGGTCAGCCGTTTGCGCAACTCGTAACCATGCATCGGCGATTCGATGAGAAGACCCAGGATGGCGAGCTCGAGCATCGAATCACCCCCTTTGCATGGTTGGTTACGACGGTTCGACGCCTCGCGTAATCGTATCGTCTCGATATATTCGCCACAACACCACCGAATGTTCGTCCGCTATTTGTTCGGGTGCGCCGAATCGAATCGCGCCCGGCTACGACGGCAAGCTGAGCTGCTTGACGGTGCCGTCACCTGCGAAGACGATGTAGCCACCACCGTAGTCGCTGGAGACATACAGCGATAGCGAGAGCGCGCCCGGGGTCGTCGGGTCCGTCGCCGGTTCGATGTTCAGGTACTCGGTTTTGACGTCCGACGGCTTCATGTGGAGGGTCTGCGGGGCGCCGCGCATGATGCCCACGGTCGCCGTGACGTCGAACTTGCTCAGGTCAACCGCAAGGGGAGCATCCGCGGAGCTTTTGGCCGAGCTGCTCGGGTCGCCCCAGCCCCCGCGGTAGGTGTAGGCCAGCACCCGGCGATCGTCTGAGGGGTCCGGCCGGTCGAGGACCGCGTAGGTCGGGTAGATCACGAGTCGATATCCCACGGCGTCGCCGAACCGTTTGCGTGTTTGCTCGATCAGGCCGGTCAGCCCGCCCACCGAATGCAGTTGGGTGGGCGGTGTCAGCACCACGGGGCCGACGCCGTCGGGCTTGGCTCCGGGGTCGGTGGTGAAGTCCAGCGGCGATTTGGTGTTGCCGTACATGCCCCACCCGATGCCGACGCCCAATAGCACCGAGACGACTAATGCGGCGGCGAGCGTCCCCCAACCGCGGAGCTTCGGCGGCACCGGCCGGGCCTTGGCGACAGGCGTCGGAAGCGCGCTGCTGTCGGTTTGCAGGTCGGTCACCAGGGCCTGCAGATCGCCGAGCGTGACCGCGTTGGTGGCCGCGCTGACCCGTTCCCGATGCTCCTCCATGGAGAGCTCGCCGTCGGTCAGGGCGTTGTCGAGAATCCTGCAGGCGTCCTGCCGATTGATGTCTTTGGCGCGGGTGCTTGCCGCCACCCCGCCGCCCAGCGACGTCCCGAGCCATCTCGCCACGGGGATGATCGTAGAGTCCGGGCCTGGTCCGGCACAGAATGCGCCCGCCTTTACTCGGCTCGGGCCGCCACAGCTTTGGTTGCGTATCGGTGGTCCGGATGGCGACGTACTCTGGTGGGCGTGCGACTGCAGCGACAAGTGGTGGACTACGCGCTCCGGCGGCGAGCACTGCTGGCCGAGGTGTACTCGGGCCGCACGGGCGTGTCCGAAGTGTGTGACGCGAACCCTTATCTGCTGCGCGCCGCCAAGTTTCACGGGAAACCGAGTCAGGTCATGTGCCCGATCTGCCGTAAGGAGCAGCTGACACTGGTGTCGTGGGTGTTCGGCGAACACCTCGGCCCGGTATCGGGCTCGGCACGTACGGCCGAAGAGTTGGTTTTGCTGGCGAGTCGCTTCGAGGAGTTCGCTGTCCACGTGGTGGAGGTATGCCGGACCTGCGAGTGGAATCATCTGGTCAAGTCGTACGTGCTCGGAGCGGCGCGCCCACCCAAGGGCACCCGCGGTACGCGGACGGCGCGAAACGGCGCGCGCACGGCCATTGAATAACGACGGACCCCACAACCAGTCGTCCGGCGACGCGGATGGGTCGGCGACTGAGCGGGTGGGAAAACATGGAAGCGGCGAGCGCCCGCGTGGCGCGCCGTCGGCGGCCGGCCAACGCCGTGGCGTTCCGCCCGATGACCGGCTGACCACGATTCTTCCGCCGGTTGTCGATGACCGGTCGCCCCGGCGGCCCGATCCCCGCATCGAGGAAGTCAAAGCCGCGCTGGACAGCCCTTCGTCGACTCCCATGCAGCGTGATGCGCTCGAGGAGGTCAAGGCGGCGCTGGATAGCCGAACGTCGCCGCGCCGGGACCGGCCGAAGGCGGGAGGCCGTCCGCCGGAAGGGCCGCCACCGCCGCCCGGGCCGGGGGGTCGCCGCGGTGGACCGGACGGCTTCGGGCCCCGGCCGCCGCGTGACGTCCACTGGACCCAGCAGATCAACTGGTTGTGGGTGCGGCGAGCGGCCTACCTGTCGGCGGCGGTGCTCGTGCTGTTGCCGATCGTCACGTTCACCATGGCGTATTTCATCGTCGATATCCCGAAGCCGGGCGATTTGCGCACCAACCAGGTCTCCACCATCCTGGCCAGCGACGGGTCAGAGATCGCCAAAATCATTCCGCCCGAAGGCAATCGGGTTGACGTCAACATCAACCAGGTGCCGGTTCACGTGCGCCAGGCGGTGATCGCCGCCGAAGACCGCAATTTCTACTCGAACCCGGGGTTCGACTTCAGCGGCTTCGCCCGGGCGGTGAACAACAACCTCTTCGGCAACGGTGACCTGCAGGGCGGGTCGACCATCACCCAGCAATACGTGAAGAACGCGCTGGTCGGCTCGGCTCAACACGGCGTCAGCGGCCTGATGCGCAAGGCCAAGGAACTGGTGATCGCCACCAAGATGTCGGGGGAGTGGTCGAAAGACGATGTGCTGCAGGCCTACCTGAACATCATCTACTTCGGCCGGGGTGCCTACGGCATCTCCGCCGCCGCCAAGGCCTACTTCAACAAGCCCGTCGAGCAGTTGACCGTTTCGGAGGGAGCGTTGCTGGCGGCGCTGATCCGGCGGCCGTCGTCGCTGGACCCGGCCGTCGATCCGCAGGGCGCCCGGGCCCGCTGGAGCTGGGTGCTCGACGGCATGGTGGAGACCAAGGCGCTGTCGCCCGGTGACCGTGCCGCGCAGGAGTTCCCGCAGACGGTGCCGCCCGACCAAGCCCGCGCGGAGAACCAGACGACGGGACCCGAGGGGCTGATCGAGCGCCAGGTGACCAAAGAGTTGATGGAGCTCTTCAACATCGACGAGCGGACTCTGAACACCCAGGGCCTCCAGGTCACCACCACCATTGACCCGAAAGCCCAGCAGGCCGCCGAGAAGGCGGTATCGAAATACCTTGACGGGCAAGACCCCGACATGCGGTCGGCCGTGGTGTCGATCGACCCGCACGACGGCGCGATACGCGCGTACTACGGCGGTACGGACGCCAACGGTTTCGACTTCGCGCAGGCCGGGCTGCAAACGGGTTCGTCGTTCAAGGTGTTCGCACTCGTGGCCGCGCTCGAGCAGGGGATCGGTCTGGGTTACCAGGTCGACAGTTCGCCGCTGACCGTCGACGGCATCAAGATCACGAACGTCGAGGGCGAGGGCTGCGGGACGTGCAATATCGCCCAGGCGCTCAAGCAATCGCTGAACACCTCTTACTACCGGCTGATGCTCAAGCTCAAGGGCGGCCCGCAGGCCGTCGCCGACGCCGCGCACCAGGCCGGCATCGCGACCAGCTTCCCCGGGGTGGACCACACGCTGTCCGAGGACGGCAAAGGCGGGCCGCCCAACAACGGAGTTGTGCTGGGGCAGTATCAGACCCGGGTGATCGACATGGCCTCGGCCTACGCCACGCTGGCCGCCTCCGGCATCTACCACCGGCCGCATTTCGTGCAGAAGGTCGTCAACTCCGAGGGCCAGGTGCTCTTCGACGCGAGCAAGTCCGACAACAATGGCGAGCAGCGCATCCCCAAGGCCGTGGCCGATAACGTCACCGCGGCCATGGAGCCGATCGCCAGCTATTCGCGCGGCCACTCCTTGTCCGGCGGCAGGCCGTCTGCGGCCAAGACGGGCACCACGCAGCTGGGTGACACCACCGCCGACAAGGATGCCTGGATGGTCGGATACACGCCGTCGCTGTCTACGGCCGTGTGGGTGGGCACCGCGAAAGGCGACGTACCACTCGTAACCGCCTCGGGCGCACCGGTTTACGGCTCGGGGCTGCCATCGGACATCTGGAAGTCCACCATGGACGGCGCCTTGAAGGGCACCTCCAGTGAATCGTTCCCCAAGCCGACGGAGATCGGTGGCTATGCCGGCGTCCCGGCGCCCCCGCCCCCACCGCCGCCCTCCGTGACGGTCATTCAGCCCACCGTCGAAGTGGCGCCCGGCATCACCATCCCGATCGGCCCGCCCACGACGGTCACTGTTGGGCCGGCACCGCCGGGCGGCGGCCCCGGCGGTCAAGAGCCGGGTGTGCCGCCGGGCGGCGCCCAAGCTCCCCCGCCGCCTGGCCAGCCGCCGCCGTGACCGAGGCTGAGCAACGCAGCACCGCCATTTCTCCGGAGCCGCTGGCCGGCGATCTGCGTAGCGTCGACAACCGCGACTGCCCAAGCCGCAACGACTCGTTGGGCGCCGCCCTGGCGGAAGCCGCCGGTGGGCCGGTGGGCAGACACGCGCTGATCGGGCGCGCCCGGGTGATGACGCCACTGCGGGTGATGTTCCTGATGGGGCTGGTATTCCTGGCGCTCGGCTGGTCGACGAAGGCGGCCTGCCTGCAGAGCACCGGCACCGGCACCGGGGATCAGCGGGTAGCCAACTGGGAGAACCAACGCGCGTACTACGAGTTGTGCTACTCCGATACCGTTCCGCTATACGGCGCGGAGTTGTTGAGCCAGGGCAAGTTTCCGTACAAGTCGAGCTGGGTCGAGACCGACGGCAGCGGCACCCCGCAGACGCGCTACGACGGCCGGCCGGCGGTGCGCTACATGGAGTATCCGGTGCTGACCGGGATGTATCAGTACGTGTCGATGGCGCTGGCGAAAACTTATACCGCGCTGAGCAAGCTGGGTCCGCTGCCGGTGGTCGCCGAGGTGGTGATGTTCTTCAACGTCGCGGCGTTCGGTCTGGCGCTGGCCTGGCTCGGCACCGTCTGGGCGACCGCCGGGCTGGCAGGGCGCCGGATATGGGATGCGGCGCTGGTGGCCGCGTCGCCGCTGCTGATCTTCCAGATCTTTACCAATTTCGACGCGCTGGCAACGGCATTCGCGATGGCCGGGCTGCTGGCATGGGCGCGGCGCAAACCGGTGCTGGCCGGCGTGCTGATCGGATTGGGCGCCGCCGCCAAGCTGTATCCGTTGTTGTTCCTCGGTCCCATGGTGGTCCTGGCGATCCGGGCCGGGCGCTTTCGCGCTCTGGCTCGCACCGCGGGAACTACCGCGGTGACATGGCTGCTGGTGAACCTGCCGGTGTTGGTGCTGTTTCCGCGCGGGTGGTCGGAATTCTTCCGGCTCAACACCCGACGCGGCGACGACATGGATTCGCTCTATAACGTGGTGAAATCCTTCACCGGCTGGCACGGATTCGATGCCAAGCTGGGTTTTTGGGAGCCACCCACCGTGCTGAACGCCGTGGTCACGGTGCTGTTCGCAATCGGTTGTGCGGCAATCGCATACGTCGTGCTGACCGCTCCGAAGCGGCCCCGGCTGGCGCAGCTGCTGTTTTTGGTGGTGGCGGTTTTTCTGTTGACCAACAAGGTGTGGAGCCCACAGTTCTCGCTCTGGCTGGTTCCGCTGGCGGTGCTGGCTTTGCCGCATCGCCGGATCCTGCTGGCGTGGATGACCATCGATGCGGTGGTGTGGGTGCCGCGGATGTACTACCTATATGGCAATCCAAACCGCTCGCTGCCGGAGCAGTTCTTCACCACGACGGTGTTGTTGCGCGACATCGCCGTGATCGGGTTGTGCGCGTTGGTGATCCGCCAGATCTACCGGCCCGACGAGGACTTGGTGCGCTGGAACGGCCGGGTGGATGACCCGTCGGGCGGGCCTTTCGACCGTGCGGCCGACGCCCCGCCCCGGTGGCTGCCGGACTGGCTACGACCGGCCGGCATGCGCCGCGCCACGGCGCCCGCGATCGAGTCGCCTGTGCCGGCCGGAGCGGCGCCTTGACTGTGGTCGCCGTCCCGCTGTTTCCCCGGGTGACCGCGCTCGACGCGGTGGGGCCCTACGAAGTGCTGCAACGCATCCCGTCGATCGAGGTGGTGTTCATCGGTCACCAACGCGGCGAGGTGCGGACGGAAAACGGGATGCTCGGGCTGAGCTGCGACGCGAGATTCGACGAGATCACCTCGCCGGACGTGGTGCTGTTCCCCGGCGGAATCGGCACGCGCCAGCTGATCCACGACGGCACCATCCGCGAATGGCTGCAAGCGGTGCACCCGACCACGACCTTCACCACGTCGGTGTGCACCGGTGCGCTGCTGTTGGCCGCCGCGGGCCTGCTTGACGGGCTCACCGCCACGACCCACTGGCGCGCCAGGGACCTGCTCAACCAGCTGGGCGCCCGGTACGTGCCGGACCGGGTTGTCGAGCACCTGCCGCAGCGGATCATCACCGCCGCGGGGGTGTCCAGCGGGATCGACATGGCCTTACGGCTGGTCGAGCTCCTGGTCGACCGCCAGGCCGCGCAGGCCGCTCAGCTGCTCATCGAATACGACCCGCAGCCGCCGTTCGATTCGGGCGCGCTGGCCAAGGCCGATCATGCGACGGTGGACCGGGCCACCGAATACTTGGACGCGCGGCAATAGCCGGATTGCCCGAGCGGGGGGATCCGTCGCGATTTTGGAGGCCAACCCACCCATCCGGTAGCCTGATGCGGTTGCCGACGCAGGCGACTCTCCTGCCACGGAACGACCGTGGCCGTACAGACCAGAGGAGGTGGTGAGGTTTCCATGCGTCCATACGAAATCATGGTCATTCTTGACCCCACGCTCGACGAGCGCACTGTTGCTCCATCCTTGGAGACGTTCCTTAACGTCGTCCGTAAGGACGGCGGATCCGTCGACAAGGTCGACATCTGGGGCAAGCGCCGGCTGGCCTACGAGATCGCCAAGCACGCCGAAGGCATCTATGTCGTCGTCGACCTGAAGGCGGAGCCGGCGACGGTCTCCGAGCTCGACCGCCAGCTGAGCCTCAACGAGTCGGTCTTGCGCACCAAGGTGATGCGCACCGACAAGCACTAACACCCGTGGCCGAGTCGTGGGCCCACCGTCGGTGGACTTGCGTAGGCTCAGCCAGGATACGTGCCATTTACCGTCGGAGAAGCGAGTAGCAGGGCGGAACGAGGAGGAAATTGTGGCTGGTGACACCACTATCACCGTTGTCGGAAACCTGACCGCCGACCCCGAACTGCGGTTCACCCCGTCCGGTGCCGCCGTCGCGAATTTCACCGTGGCGTCCACGCCCCGGATCTTTGACCGCCAGAGTTCGGAATGGAAAGACGGTGAGGCGCTGTTCTTGCGGTGCAACATCTGGCGCGAGGCTGCCGAGAACGTCGCCGAGAGCCTCACCCGTGGCTCACGGGTGATCGTCACCGGCCGACTCAAGCAGCGGTCCTTCGAGACGCGCGAAGGCGAGAAACGCACCGTCTTCGAGGTCGAGGTCGACGAGATCGGGCCCTCGCTGCGGTATGCCACGGCCAAGGTCAACAAGGCCAGTCGCAGCGGCGGCGGTGGCGGTGGTGGCGGCTTCGGCGGTGGCGGCGGATCCCGTCAGGGATCGGCGCCGGCGAGCAGCGCACCCGCCGACGACCCGTGGGGCAGCGCCCCGGCATCCGGGTCCTTCGGCGGCGGCGACGACGAACCGCCGTTCTAAGAACTTCAACAGTAAGAAACGGAAAGAAAGACAGTCATGGCTAAGTCCAGCAAGCGGCGTCCGGCTCCGGAAAAGCCGGTCAAGACGCGGAAGTGTGTCTTCTGCTCGAAAAAGGGGCAAGCGATCGATTACAAGGACACCGCATTGCTGCGCACCTATATCAGTGAGCGCGGCAAGATCCGGGCGCGGCGCGTCACCGGCAACTGCGTGCAGCACCAGCGTGACATCGCGATCGCGGTCAAGAATGCCCGCGAGGTGGCTTTGCTGCCCTTCACGTCCTCGGCGCGATAACCGCCGAACCCGAAGCGAAAGTACGAACACGATGAAGCTGATTCTGACGGCCGACGTCGACCACCTCGGTACCGTCGGCGACACGGTCGAGGTCAAGGACGGCTATGGCCGCAACTTCCTGCTCCCGCGCGGTCTGGCGATCGTCGCCTCGCGCGGTGCGCAGAACCAGGCCGACGAGATCCGCCGCTCCCGCGAAGGCAAGGCGGTCCGCGACCTCGGGCACGCCAACGAACTCAAGACCGCGATCGAGGCGCTGGGCCCCGTCCAACTGCCGGTCCGGACCGCGGCCGATTCCGGGAAGCTGTTCGGCTCGGTGACGTCCGGTGACGTCGTCGCGGCCATCAAGCAGGCCGGCGGACCCAACCTGGACAAACGAATCGTGCGGTTACCCAAGTCGCACATCAAGGCGGTCGGCACCCACCCGGTGTCGGTGCACCTGCATCCCGAGGTCAACGTCGAGATCGCCCTCGAAGTCGTCGCGGAGAGCTAAGCCTCCCACGTTTGCTCAGTCCCGGGGGCGGCCATCATCGGCCCCCCCCGGGCGCAGTTGTGCTGCGGTCACGCCGCCTGGCGTCAGGGCGGATGGTCGCGGACGCGCGTCCTAGCGAACTATCGCCACGGGGTGTTCGGCGGACCCTATTTACCCTGCCGTAACGCTGCGAAAATATGGCCGAAAGCCAACACGCCCGGCGCAGTAACCTGCGACGACACGCCGTAGAGATTCTTGTCCACACGATTTTCATCGCGTTACATGGCCCTTAACAGCACCGATGTCAGAGCCCCTTGAGTTCATACACAGGTTCTCCACACCCCACTCAACACAGGTGTCGAAGGATATGCACACACGATGCACAGGTTCATGAACAGCGGCCCTTTTACCTACTAGCTAGCAACGTCTAACGTCGTCCCGGCGCGAGGCGTGCGAGTGCTGTGGGGCGAAAGTGTCGGCTCCTTGACTTACGCTGACGAGAGCGGTTTTCGAATGTACGTTCGGATGCGTGGGAGGGGAGGAGGGATCCATGGCGGTCGTCGATGACTTGGCGTCGGGCATGGATTCGTCGGCGCCCAGTGAGGACTTCGGCCGTCAGCCACCGCAGGATCTCGCGGCGGAGCAGGCGGTGCTGGGCGGCATGCTGCTGAGCAAGGACGCCATCGCCGATGTGCTGGAACGGTTGCGGCCCGGCGACTTCTATCGCCCCGCGCATCAGAACGTCTACGACGCCATCTTGGACCTATACGGCCGCGGCGAGCCGGCCGACGCGGTGACGGTGGCCGCCGAACTGGACCGCCGGGGGATGCTGCGCCGCATCGGCGGGGCGCCATACCTGCACACCCTGATCTCGACCGTGCCCACGGCCGCCAACGCGGGCTACTACGCGACCATCGTGGCCGAGAAGGCGCTCCTGCGCCGGCTGGTGGAGGCCGGCACGCGCGTCGTGCAGTACGGCTACGCCGGGGCCGAGGGCGCCGACGTGGCCGAGGTCGTCGATCGCGCGCAGGCGGAGATCTACGAGGTTGCCGATCGGCGCACGACGGAGGATTTCGTCCCGCTGGAGGATCTGCTGCAGCCGACGATGGACGAGATCGACGCCATCGCTTCGAACGGCGGCGTGGCGCGTGGGGTGCCGACCGGATTCACCGAACTCGACGAGGTGACCAACGGTCTGCATGCCGGGCAGATGATCATCGTCGCGGCTCGTCCCGGGGTGGGCAAAAGCACGCTTGGACTGGATTTTTTGCGGTCCTGCTCGATCAAGCACCGGTTGGCCAGCGTTATTTTCTCGCTGGAGATGAGCAAGTCCGAGATCGTCATGCGGCTGTTGTCGGCGGAAGCGAAAATCAAACTCTCCGATATGCGTTCCGGGCGCATGAGCGACGACGACTGGACGCGGCTGGCACGGCGGATGAGCGAGATCAGCGAGGCGCCACTGTATATCGATGACTCGCCGAACCTGACGATGATGGAGATCCGGGCGAAGGCGCGCCGGCTGAAGCAGAAGGCCGACTTGCGTCTGGTCGTGGTCGATTATCTGCAGCTGATGTCGTCGGGAAAGAAGGTTGAGTCGCGGCAGCTGGAAGTCTCGGAATTCTCGCGCCAACTCAAACTGTTGGCCAAGGAGCTCGAGGTCCCCGTTGTCGCGATCAGCCAGCTCAACCGCGGCCCCGAGCAGCGCACCGACAAGAAGCCGATGCTGTCCGACCTTCGTGAGTCGGGATCGCTGGAGCAGGACGCCGACATGGTTATCCTGTTGAACCGCCCGGACGCGTTCGAGCGCGACGATCCGCGCGGAGGAGAGGCGGATTTCATTCTCGCCAAACACCGTAACGGCCCGACCAAGACCGTCACGGTCGCGCACCAGCTGCACTTGTCGCGGTTCTCCAACATGGCGCGGTGACGCGCAGTCACTCGAGTACACCATCTCGTCGAAACGACTGCGGGAGAGCAAATCTCGTTATCCCCGTACACGCTCACGGCTAAAGCCACCCGTGCACCGCGCCGGA
The DNA here is from genome assembly GCF_001667425.1 of Mycobacterium sp. 852002-51613_SCH5001154. Taxonomy (NCBI): domain Bacteria; kingdom Bacillati; phylum Actinomycetota; class Actinomycetes; order Mycobacteriales; family Mycobacteriaceae; genus Mycobacterium; species Mycobacterium sp. 852002-51613_SCH5001154. The sequence goes on from NZ_LZII01000085.1 coordinate 176,575, forward strand.
CCCCAACGTGGTGGCCTTCGTCGCTGCCCCCCGCGCCGCGGGGCGGCCATTCAGCGGAAGCGGATGTTCAACGTCGCCAAACCGAAGATCTTCCGGCCACCTGATTTAGCGCCGACGATGATCACACCGGCGCGGGCCGCCGGGTCCAACGACTTAATCCGGCCGCTGTACTCGATGTCTGCACCGCCCGCGGCCGACACGATTGCGGGCTGCGACAAGCGCACTGCATAGCGGGTAACCGCACCGGGGTCGCCCGACCATGCGGAGGCAAACGCGGCACCCAAACCCATGGTGAGCATGCCGTGGGCGATCACGTCGGGCTGCCCCGCCAGTTTGGCGACGTTCTCGTCCCAGTGCAGCGGGTTGGCGTCGCCGGCCACGCCGGCATAGTTCACCAGGTCGCCGCGCGACAGTCGGGCGTGGTGCACCGGCAGCTCATCGCCGACCTTCAGGTCATCGAAGGAGAGCGTGCCCGGGACGCGTTGCGTGCCACCTTGGGCTATCCGCACGTCGGCCTCGGGACGTTCCGTTTTGCGGTATGCGGCTTCGGAGGTATCGATTCCGGCGAGATTCACGTCGTGCATCACGACGTTCTCCGCGGCACTCAGCATCGCTGGATCGACATCGTCCGCGGTGACACCGACGACGGTGGTGTGCATGGTGTGCACCCGTTCGCCGGCCGAGTCCGTGAAGGTGTTGGTCACGGTGATCAAATCCCTGCCCGCGATTCTGCGCACCGATGACAGCTCAACGTCAGTGTGCAGTTCATCGCCGGCCACGATCGGCCGATGCTGCTCGAAGACTTCTTCGGTCTGCAGGTACATGTCGTAACCGACGACCACCGATTCGAACAGGTGCCGGTTGGCGACCATGCCGGGGATCGACGTGAACGTCAGCGGCGCAACCAGGCCCGAATATCCGAGCTTCGCGGCGGCCGCGGCATCCCAGTGCGCGGGGTGATAGTCCTGCACCGCGCGGGCATACTCGCGCACCTTCTCAGCGGCGACCCGGTAGCTGTCGTCGACTCGGTAGTAGTGGCCGACGCGCGATTCGAGCGTTGCCTTCTCTGCTGCTGCGGTCATGAATTGCTCAACTTTTCTATCGACCGGTTAGCGGCGGCCGACCAAGGCACCCTAACGCGCCGACATCCAGCCGGTAACGCCGCTGTGGAGCACCGGCCACCTGCCGGCGCGTTATCCGGCCCCGTAACGTCTGCGACCATGACCGTTTATGCCCTGAACCTTTTCGATATCGCCGACGCCGACGAGTACCGCGCATACTCACGCCGGTCACCCGCCGAGGTGGCGAAGCACGGCGGTCGTGTCGTCGCGCTCGGGAGCTTCCAGCATGCGGTTGTCGGCGACATCGAGCCTCGGCAAGTGCTGATACTTGTGGAATGGGAATCGCGAGAGGCGTTCGACAGCTATTGCAACGACCCGGAAATCGCCGATCTGCATCCGCATCGCGAGAACGGATCATCGGGATACATCTGGCACCTATTCGACCGCCTCGACGACCTCAGGCCGATCCTGAACCGGTGATTCGCGGCTTATCAGCCGAAGCCGGGAACGCATCGAGGGGTCGGCACTACAGCTGATCCTTCGCGGGTGCACAGACAGTCCACCGGCCTTCTTCTTTGCGGAAGTACATCGTCTGCGATTCGTTGTCCTGGAACATGAGGTTTGCAGACGCCGCGTTGCCGCGCACCACGACAGCCCCGATCTTGAATTTTGGTTTGGCCGCGTTGGCCACCTCGCCTCCCGGGTCTGCTGCGGAATCCAGATACGGCTCGGCTTCCTCGCGGCACATGAGGCCGGCGATTTCTTGCGGATTACCCTTGCTGACCGATTCGGAGAAAGCGTTGATCAACGCCTTGATCTTGGTGGGGTCGCTGTTGTGGTAGTGGTGGTACGCCGCGATGGTCGCAATGCCGCCGCCGACGGCGATCACGATGACCGCCAGCGCGGCATACAACCAGCCTTTTCTACGCCGACGCGGCGGCCCAGGCTGGGGTGGCCCCCACCAGCCGCCCGCGGGCGGGGCCCACGGCCCGGGGAGCGGTGGGGGCGCCCCATATACCGGTTGCGGTAGGGGTGGCGGCCCATAGGGCGGCTGCGGCGGCCAGGGTGCTCCGCCGTGCGGGTTACCGTGATAGGGCGTTGTCATATTGGGGCTCAGGCGATTTCATCGAATTGGGCGGTCATCGTCTCATCAAGCAGTGTGCCGAAATCCTCTGGATCCTCGGGCACCCCGCCGTAGACGGTGACGGCCTGCCCCGGGGGAAGGTCAGGTGAGAGGCACACGTGTGAGTCCGCGGTGGTGGCCAGGAGCAGCAGGCGCGTGGGGTCTACCGCGTCTCGCGGCCAGTTGGATTCCGGTAGTCCATCTGGGCACCCCAGGTGTTCGGCGTAGGTCTGCAGGTGCCGAGGTTGAATGGGGCCGTTGGACATCCAGTCGGGACCGACGAAGCCGGCGTGCGCCTCGCGGTAGAAGCGGCGCACGGCATCGGGGATCGCTTCGGCGAACCGCAATTCGGTGGTCTTGCACAGCGCTGGGTCCCAGCCGATCCAACAGACGACGTGCCGCCGGCCGGCATCGTAATGCTCGACGGCGTAGACCAGGACCGCTTCCCCCATGACGTGGCCGAGTCGGACGTCAGCGAGTTCGGTCTTGAATGCGTGGGCGAAGGTGGGCACCAGTTCCAGGAAGTCGCTGTTCCACAGCGACATTGCGGCCGCACACCGGGCTTCCGTCGCATCGGATTGCGCGATGGGCCGCCAGCGTTCGGGCACATCCGCGGTGCGTCCGATTTCGGCGAGGATGACCGGCTCGGCGTGCGCGACACTTCCGAGAATGGTTTCGATTTCCGCAATTTCCACTGTCATCGGCTGGGCGGGAGTGTCGTGAGCAACTGGTTGATCAGGTCTTGCAACGTCGCGCGGGTGTCATTCTCCAGTTGTATCTGCTCCTGGACCCACTTGGGGTCGGCGTCACCGATCCTGGCGATGCTGTCCGAATTCTTCATGCCATTGGCATAGGCCGACAGCCACTGCAAATTTCGTGGTGAGTTGGCCACCACGTACATGTATTCGGCGGGCAGGTTGAGGAAGCCGGGCACGTACATCAGCTGAGCGATCGGAACAATATGGTCCACGACAACCGCAGGCCGCGAGGGATCGCTCGCCATGCCCGGTATCGGCGCGCCGTTGCGCGCCGGGTCGGGAGTGCCGACGCCCGGTTTGGCCTGCCCCTGCAGTATCAGATCATCGGGCCAAGGCCCCTTTTGACGCAGCTGCTTGAAGACTGGCTGCATCGGGGGAGCAACCGCTACCCCGCCGAGCGAATTCCTGGGCGGCGGCGCAGGCGGCGCATAACCCGGCGGCAGGCCAGCCTTCGCGGCGTTGATCTTGTCGATCCTGTCCTGGGAGGGTCTGGGCAGCGTTCCGTGGTCGGCCAATTTGGCTATGGCTGCGGCGCAATTGTTGAGGTTCGCTTGCGCCTGACTGCCGCGAGCATTCAGTTGGGCGGCTTCGGCATCGTAAGCGTCGGCGGCTGCCTGCTCCCTAGGCACGACGAAGTCATGGGGCTGGGCGTTGTGGCGGGCGATCTCGGCATTGACCGAATCGAGCGCCCCCTGCTGCGACTCACAACCCTGCGGAGGCCCCGGCGCGGCAGCACCGGTCGCCACGGACATCCCACCCGTAAGGCCGAAGAGGAACAGGACCGCGGCCAATACGAAGACCAGCGACCGGACAACCGCCGGCAGCCCCACCCGACTCATCGGCTCGTCACGCTTCATCTCGATGCGAGGTTACCCATTTTATGCCGCCCACCCGCGGTGACTTGCTTGCCGAAGGCCGCGAGCGCTTCGGTCGCCGGGTCAAAGGGGTCGGGGTCCGCTGCCATTTTTTCGGCGCACCTCGACAACGTCGCGCGATGGACATCGATTCGCGATCAACGCGTCGAAGCACTACTTTTCCTACCGTGATCTCGTCAGCTGCCAGTGCCCTCGCGCGGTGTGTTGCTCCCGTCCTGACCGTTGCGGCCGTCGCCTGGCTGGGCCCGCTGCATGTCGGCTCCGCCCCGGCGGTGCGCTTGGCCAGTGACGGCGACCCGTTGGCCGGAGCGCCGTTCTACGTCAATCCCAATTCGGCAGCCATGCGCGCCGCCCAGAGCGCCGACCCGCCGAGCCCCGAGTTGACCGCCATCGCCAACACACCGCAGGCGTACTGGATCGTTCCGGGCCCATCGGCTGGCACGGTCGGAAAGTACGTTGGCGATGCGAACGCTGCCGGCGCCATCCCCGTCCTGGCGATCTATGGAATCCCACACCGTGACTGCGGCAGCTTCGCTGCGGGCGGAATGGGCTCGGGCGCCGACTACCGAGGCTGGATCGACGGCATTGCATCCGGTGTGGGTGCCTCGCGGGTGGCGATTGTCGTCGAGCCCGACGCACTCGCGATGGCCGATTGCCTGTCGGCCGATCAGCGCCAGGAGCGCTACGACTTGGTCCGCTACGCCGTTGACACGCTGACTCGGGATCCGAACGCGGCCGTCTACGTCGATGCCGGTCACCTGCGCTGGCACAGCGCCGAGGACATGGCAGGCAGGCTGAAGCAAGCGGGCGTGGATCACGCGCGCGGTTTTAGCGTCAACACCGCGAACTTCTTCACCACCGAGGACGAAATCGGCTACGGGGAAGCGATTTCCGGGCTCACAAATGGATCGCACTACGTGATCGACACGTCGCGCAACGGCGCCGGCCCAGCGCCGGACTCCGAGCTCAACTGGTGCAACCCCAGCGGCCGGGCGCTGGGCACGCCGCCCACCGCGGCCACCGCGGGCGCCCACGCCGACGCCTACCTGTGGATCAAACGTCCCGGTGAATCCGACGGCTCGTGCGGCAAAGGTGACCCGGCCGCGGGCACCTTCGTGAGTCAGTACGCCGTCGATCTGGCCCGCAAACGCGGGCAGTAGCCGCCTGCCGGGACGTCAGATCTTCAAATACCCCTTGTCGGCTGGGATTTGGGCGGCGGTGACCAAGGACGACGCGTCGCTGGCCAGCCAGACCACGATGTCGGAGATCAGGTCGGGCGCCGCCAGTGAGTCCGTCGGCAGCGCGCCCGGCGAGAAGCTGTGGATGTACTGCGGATGGTCCTGGAAGACCTGGTACATCGACAGGTCGTTACCCATCGGGGTGTCAGTGCCGTACGGGTGCACCGAGTTGACGCGGATACCGAACTCGCCGAGCTCGACGGCCAGCGAATTGGTGAGCCCGACGACGCCGAATTTGCTTGCGCAGTAATGTCCGCAGCCCGGGACGGCTTTGATCCCCGCCGCGGAACTGATGTTGATGATCGATCCGCCGTTACCAGCCGCGATCATCGGCGGCACTACGGATTTCATGGTGTTCCACAGCCCGGTGAGGTTGGTGTCGATGGTTTCCTGCCATTGTTGGGGCGAAATCTCCCATACCCGGCCCCAATTCAGCACGCCGGCGTTGGCGACGACGATGTCGAGTCGGCCGAACTGTTCGATCGCATTCGCCACGACCCGCTGCTGGCCGGCCAGGTCGCGGACGTCCACCTCGGCGACGAGCATCTTGCGGCCCTCGCCCTCCACCAGGCTGACGGTCTCGGCCAGGTCCTCGGGGAGCGCGGGGGGATAGCCGTTGTGTTCGGCGACCGGCGCGCATGCGTCGATCGCGACGATGTCGGCGCCGGCCCGGGCCAGTCGGACGCAGTGGGATCGGCCCTGGCCGCGGGCGGCCCCGGTCACGTAGGCGACTTTGCCGGCGAGCGGGGCGAAGGGATCAGTCATGCCGACAACTCCTTAACGTGCGGCGCTGGCTCAGACTGGCCGCCGGAACCGGCTTGTCGTCCCGGAGAGCCTCCACCGGCATTTGCGCAGATTAGCGATATGTGTTCAAACCGGTCAACGCTTCGTCGGGCGTATGACGTCACGTGTGCAAGTTTTCGATCCCGGCGATGCGATCGGAATGACCGGCCGGGTGGCTCGGTTGGTTGTCGGTATGCCCACCGGAATCATCCTCATGGCCCGCCCGGATGCTGCCAACCTGGTTGACGACGTGATCGACCAGGCCCGAGAAGCCTACGGGCACGGCGTCACCCAGGTGTGGTTGCCTCAGCAGCAGAACTACGACGCGATCACGCTAGCGGCGCTCGTCGGGGCTGCGGTCCCCGGACTGGGGGTGGGCACGTCGGTGGTGCCGATCAACCCGCGCCACCCCCTGATCGTCGCCTCGTTGGCGCAGACGGCACAAGCCGCCGCGCACGGCAACTTCAGCCTCGGGCTTGGGTTGGGTGCCCGCCAGATCGAACGCCAGGCATTCGGCATGGACTGGTCGAACACCATCACCCGATTACGGGAGCATCTGACGATCCTCGGGTCGGTGTTCAACACCGCCGGCGTCGACTTTCACGGCAGCGAACTCAGCGCAGGTCCGACCTGGCCGGTGCAGGTCGCCGGTGGAACGCCGATCCCGGTGTATGTGGCTGCGATGGGCCCAAAGGCGTTGCGGGTCACCGGCGAACTTGCCGACGGAACACTGCCCTATCTGGCCGGGCCCCGCACGATCGGCGAATTCATCGTGCCGGAGATCACCAGGGCGGCGGCCGATGCGGGTCGTCCCGCGCCGCGCATCATCGCCGCCGTTCCGGTGCTGTTGTCCGAAGATGTCGAGGGAGGCCGGGCCATCGCCGCGCAACAGCTGAGCCTTTACGAGAGCATCCCGTCGTATCGCAACGTAATCGCCAGGGAAGGACTCGCCAGCGTCACCGAGCTCGCCGCCATCGGACCCGAGGAACGTGTCGTGCGCCAGCTGCGCCGTTATCGCGATGCGGGCGCCACCGACGTGGTGATCAGCCCGATCGACCGCTCAGCGTCTGTGGACCGCGCAGCGTTATGGAGGCTTACCGCCGCGTTGTGAACCGCCACCAGGCGGACTGGTGGCTGCCTGCCGGCGGTTGTCGCAAGGTTTCGAGCCCACGGCCTTCGAGCAGGGTCCGACGCTGGGCGGGCAGTCGGCGCCGTCGGACGAGTGCACCGGATGCCCGGGCAGGTACACCAACAGCAGTCGCATTTTGACGGCCTTCAGCCACCTCGATGACGACAGCGACATCGTCTACCAACCGAACCGCGGCGTCCTGCATCGCCATGCCGCACCTCGAATCACCTGACAGAGAAGGAAATACGGTATTGGGAGGCGGCGCAGCAAAGCTGCGGTTAGTCCGTGGCGGCCAGCACGTCACGCACTGCACCGTCGACCGTGCTCAGCAGGTCCGGGTCGATGCCTGCTCGGCCGCGAACCAGAACCGATGCGTTATTGGCCGGCGGCAGTCCCTCGGCCGGGCACAGGCCGTCGGGCAGCTTGCCGATCATCGGCAGCAGCGCCACCCCGAGCCCCGACCGCACCGCCGCGTACAACCCGGAAAGATCGCCGCACTCGGCGGCGATTTCATAGGCAATACCGTGGCTTTCGAGGATGGCGAAGGCCGGCTCACGCAAGGTGCACGGCTCGGAGAAGATCACCAGTGGCAGCGGTTCTCGTGCGGGAACGGCCAACGTTCGCGCCGAAATCCATTGCAGCCGAACCAGTCCAGAGGCATTGGCGCGGTCCAAGCCCGCCCCGTCGAGCATGATCGCCAAGTCGACCAGTCCGCGTTCGATCGAGTCGGCCAGGGACACGTTGCGGTCCAGCCGGAAGCGCACCCGCCGGTCGGGGAGTCGATCGCGCAGCGCGCCGGTCAGTCCGGACAGCATCACGTCCGCGCCGTGCTCGGTGGCCCCGATCGTCAGGAGCTTGGGTTCGGTGGCGCCCAGGTCGTCGAGCGCTGTGTCGTGCGCGGCCAATATCGCGCGGGCATGCCGCAGCGCCCTCAGGCCCGTCTCGGTGAAGACGATGCCACGGCCGGAGCGCTGGATCAGCGGCTGGCCGACGACGGTCTCGACTCTGCGGAGGTGCTGGCTGACCGCGGACTGGCTCAGATGCAGCGCCGCGGCGGCGCGGTGAAACCCGCCGCAGTCGGCGACCGCGACGAGGCTCCGCAGCGGCGCGATGTCAAGCACCTGGGCCATAGGCGCACCATAGTCCGATTAGCAATCTCGATCAATTGATACGGCCCTCATACGTATTTCGATAACAGAACTCGCACACCGATAAGACAACGTGATCAATCGCGATCAGCAATAATCGTTGGACCGCGGGGGTCGGTCTGGGCCAGCATGGGTCGCATGGACCTGCCACGGATGCCGCTGACCACCGCGTCGGCGGTAACGTTCTTCTACGCGCTCGGCTATCCCATCGGCGTGCTGGCCGTGACCGCCATGGCGCCCATGCCCGCGTTGGTGCTGCGATTCGGTTTGGCCGCAACGATTCTGGCGGTATGGGCCGTACTGGCCAAGGCGCCCTGGCCGCGAGGAGCGCAGCTCGGCCACGTCGCGGTGGTCGGCCTGCTCATTCAAGCTGTGCAGTTCTGCTGCCTCTACGAGGCCGTCCAGCTCGGGTCGCCGGCCGTGCTGTGTGCGGTGGTGATCGCGATGAACCCCGTCGCCACGGCGATCCTGGCCGCCGTGTTCCTGCGCGAGCCGCTGGGTCCGCACCGGATCGCCGCGCTCGGCTTCGGTGTCGTCGCGGTGTTGGCCGCGTGCGCGCGAAGGCTGGCGGCCACCCACGGGGTCGACCCGGTCATCGTGCTGCTTGGGGTTGGGTTGCTTGGGCTTTCGGCTGGCGGCGTCTACCAGCAACGGTTCTGTGCCGGTGTCGACTTTCGCACGATGAGCGCACTGCAGAACGCGGTCGGGCTGATTCCCGCCGCGGGGCTCGCAATGCTCACGCCCTTCACCGTGCACGACGGCCGGCAGGCCGTGTTCGCGGTCGCCGGCATGGTGTTGTTGAACGCGACGCTGGCGGTGAGCCTCTACGTCCGCGCCATCAATACTCACGGCGCGGCAGCGGTGGCAATGCTGTTCGCCGTCATTCCCGCGGTCGCCGGGGTGCTGTCGTGGCTCATGCTCGGCCAGCGCCCGGACGCCGGTGTCGCGGTCGGCCTGGTCCTGGGCGGCTTCGCCTGCTGGCTCAACAGCAGGGCATCGAAGCCGCATCGCACGAAGGAGAGTGTGGAATCCATCGGGACGCGGGAGGTGTCCGCGGTTGGCCAGCGGATTCATGCGTCGTGCGGGTCGCCGTCGACGACGCAAAGGTAGCAATCGGGCTTCGGATTTGCCACGATGCCAAGCCATTCGGCCGACCGGAGGACGGCGGCGAGCCGGATTCTCGGCGATGTGGCGGTCGTGTCCGCGAATTGGTCAGCCACGCGTCCGCCCGGCCCCGCATACTGCGGCTACCGTGATCTCTATGACGCCGGCCAGCCGTTCCTCCGCAAAGCCGGTAAAGCGGCGCCCCAAAGATCGCAAGGCACAGATCGCCCGGGCGGCTTCGGATGCATTCAGCGAGCTCGGCTACCACGCGGTCAGCATGGAAAACATTGCGGCGCGGGTCGGGGTCTCGGCGGCGGCGCTGTACCGGCATTCGCACGGCAAATATGACCTGTTCCGCTCCGCGGTCCTGGCACTCGGGCAGCGGCTGGTGGACGCCACGGAGTTTGCCGATCACCTGCCCGATGATGCCGATCCCGAGGAGACGCTACGTGCACTGATCGGTTCGCTGATCGATACCGCGATTGTCAACCGCACAACGGGGGGACTTTACCGGTGGGAAGGCCGCTATCTGCAGGGCGAAGACCAGAGAGTCCTGTCCGAGCAGGTCAAGCTGGTCAACCGGCGTCTGCAGCGGCCGTTGATCAGACTCCGGCCCAAACTGCAATCACGGCAGCGTTGGGTGCTCTCGGTGGCGGCGTTGAGTGTCATCGGCAGCATCACCGACCACCGTTCCCGGCTGGGCGACGGAGAGGTCCGGGCGACGTTGGCCGACATCGCGGCCGCCGTGTTGAGGGCCGACGTGCCGGTGCCGCCGGCGAGCGAGTCGGAATCCCAACGGGCAGCCGCGATTACGAGCGCGGTGGGCAGCTACGAATTGCTGTTGCATGAATCGATCCGGTTGTTCAACGAGCGGGGGTTCCGCGAAACCGGTATGGAGGACATCGCCACGGCTGTCGGCATACCGGTGGCGAGCATCTATCAGTACTTTCCGAGTAAGGCCGCGATACTGGCAGTCGCATACCGGCGCGGCGCCGACCAAGTCTCCGGTGACCTGTCCACTATTTTGGCCGCCGGCGGTGATCCGGAGCACTCGCTCGCGCAGCTAATCGACGCCTTCGTCACGCGTTCGTTCGCCAACCCCGAACTGGCCCGCGTTTACTACACGGAGCGCAACAATCTGCCCGATACGGACGCGGTACTCCTCTACAACATCAATCGCTCCACCGTCGAATCCTGGGCGCGGCTGGCCGTAGCGGCGCGACCCGAACTAACCCTCGGCCGCGCTCGATACGCCGTACACGCTGCGCTCGCACTCGCCGTCGACATCGGTCAGCTCGTCATGCCCGGCACGAGCCAGCCCGCACGCATGACGGTGCGCCGACTGATGGAAATCACCTTGCTCGGCAAATCGGACACGGCTCCCCGCAAGGCGGGGAGGGGCGGGACGCAACGCGGCTGAGGGAGGACGCAAGCCGGCTTCAGGTCGGAATGGTGCTGCACTTGTCCTGGCGTCACTCGAGCGCGACGACACGTGCGGCGATCCCTAACGCCGTGCTGCTCAGTAAAACCACTCGGCCGAATGAATGGCTTCATGGCAACGGGCGCTACCCGATATCTCGAATCGCGATTAACATAGTCGCCATCCGTACCGGGCGCCACGGGGTCTCCGACCGTGCTCTTGCGCCGACGCGCCCGGGGGAGGTCCCCGCGCGAAAGGCACGCCGATGCTCCACAGGCTCCGCCAACTACTGGACTACCAGTTGACGATCGCTGAGCTCCTGGGCCTGGCCGTCCTGCTGGGCACGCCGTATCTGATCGTCGGGGTGATCTGGTCGTCCACCCATACGAGCCATCTACGTGATATGCACGGACTCGATTTAGTGGTGTCCTTTCTCGGCTCGATCGTGTCCTGGCCCGTGCTGCTGTTTGCCAACGTCTGCATGACGTAGGGGCCGACATGACCACACGCGCGCACCTGATCTTCTCGGTGGCCGTAGTGGCCCTGACCGCCGGACTTTTCGCGCTGCGCTTCCCGGTCTTCATCGACGCGTACGACCAGTACGGCTGGCAAGTGAAGTGCGGCAGCGGATTCACCACTGACTTGACCCAAGCTTCGGGTGCCGTCAACGGGCCAGATCATGTGGCCTCATCAACCGGTGCCCCGGGCATTAATTACGTCGCACGATGTGATGACGCGCTGATGATCCGGCGCGCGTGGGCAATCCCCACGGCAGCCCTCGGCGGCCTCACGCTGACATGGCTGGCCGCGATGGCGCTCGCTCGCGACCGACGGCACACCGGAGTCGGGAGTCATCATCAAAATGCCTGACCGCCTGCGTAATCCGCGAACCTTCTCCGGAGAACAGATGACGATGATCGCGCCGGCGCGACACCCCGTCCGCTAGCAACCCACTTAGCGCGTGCTCTCGTCGGGAAGGTCGCGTCGGGACTGGTGTAATCCCGGTGCGTCCGGGTCGTCGTTCGGGTGCTCCAATTGCTCCTGCAACTTGCGCTGTTCCTCGGTCGCCTGCCGAGCGGCCTCGGGGGCGGGTGGCGGGTCGAAATTGACTTGCTGGTCCACGTGGGATCTCCTCTGACCGTCTGCGCTGCTCCAGTCAGGATCTCCCGAATCCCACGGCTCGAAACCTGCCCGGCCGTCCGCGTCGGCTAACCGAGATGCGCGGACAGCAGCCAGGCCCCCATCGACTTGCGGCCGTTGCCCTCGTCGCGGATGTTTGCGCCGGCGAAGGCGTCGAAACCTTGCAGGAAGCTGTCGGGCACGTTGGCGTGAATCCGCGCCGGCCGGATGTCGTCGACCACCCAGTACTTGGAGACCACGTCCCGAAGCTCGTCCTCGGTGACCGCGTTGACCGGGCCGTCGGCCGGCATGCCCGCGCGGTCGAAGACCAGCACGAAGTAGGAGGCACCCGGCGCCGCGGCACGCACGATGGACTGCTGATAGCCCTCGCGCAACTCGACGGGCATTGAGTGAAAAAGGGTGCTGTCGACGATCGTGCCGAAGCGGCCGTCGTAACCGCCGAACGCACTGATGTCGGCGACGTCGAACGTGGCATTGGCCAGACCCCGCCTGGCGGCCTTCTCGCGCGCCAGTTTGATGGCGGTGGGCGACTGGTCCAGGCCCACCGTCGTGAAGCCGCGCTCGGCGAGGAACAACGACACCGCCGCCTCCCCGCAACCCGCATCGAGCACGTCGCCATGGAACTTCCCGGCCTCGATGAGGGCCGCAATCTCCGGTTGCGGCTCGCCGATGCTCCATGGCGGCCGATTGCCTTCACCCATCTCGGGGGCTTCGCCCCGGTAGGCGGATTCGAACATATCTTGAGTCGGCTGAGACATGCCACATGTATATCAACCAGGCTGATATATGTCAACGGGGCTGATGCATGGGAAGTCGCACTTACCCCAGGGTCGCCGTCAGGTAACCGGAGTCTTCGCCGAACGAAGCGAGCTCGTCATTCGGTACTTCGAAGCCGTGGGCGGCAAAGGCCCGGTCGGTCGTCCGGATGTCGACTTGCCAGCCATGCCCGGCCAGGTATTCGGCTGCGGTGTTGCGGTCGCCGGTGTAGAAAAGTTCGGCCAGGTTGATCTTGGAACCGAGACGCTGCGACCGTTCGGTCAGCTTCTTCGCCCAGTCCGGCGGGATGTTGCGCAGATCCATGTGTTCGGTGGCGATCCGGCTGCCCGCCGCCGACAAGCCGACGATGTGGTCGAACAAACGGTCCTGCGCCTCGGGCGGAAGGTAGACGAGCAGGCCTTCGGCGCTCCAGGCCGTCGGTGCGTTCGCCTCGAACCCGGCCTCGACCAGCGCGGCCGGCCAGTCCTCGCGCAGGTCGATCGCCACCGTGCGGCGCTCGGCGGTAGGTTCGGCGCCCAGCTCGGCCAGTACTCGCGTCTTGAACTCGATGACCTCGGGTTGGTCGATCTCGTAGACCACCGTGCCGGCCGGCCAGGTCAGCCGGTAGGCCCGGGTGTCCAGCCCGGACGCCAGGATCACCGCCTGACGAATACCGGATTCGGTTGCCTGCGTGAAGAAGTCGTCGAAGTAGCGGGTGCGCACCGTAATCTGCTCGTTCACGGCCTGGCGATTCAGCAGGGGATCGTCGGATCGGTCGACCTCGTGATCGATGAGCTTGACGAAGACGTCGCTGCCCACGGCGCGAACGAGCGGATCCGCGAAGGGGTCGTTCAGCAAGGGGTCCGGCCCTTGGGAGGCGATCGCCCGTTGCGCGGCGACCGCCGTCGCGGTCGCTCTGACGCTGGAGGCCAGATCCCACGTGTCGTTCTCGGTGCGGGCCACTACCCGGCTCCTCTCCGCTATTAGTTAGCTCACTTAAGCGTTGAGGCCCCACTCTACGCTTGCACGCCCGGACGGGCCGTTCGGCGATGCGCACGGGGATGACGACGGCGCGACGACGTGTTGAGATCAGGTATGCCTGACGACATCGAACTGAGCCCGAGGGACTGGGTACGCGAGCAGACCGAGCAAATCCTGAAACAGGGCACGACCGACGGTGTCGAGATTCTCGATCGGCCCGTCGTTCTGGTGACGGTCACCGGGGCGAAGTCCGGCAAGAAGCGTTACGTGCCGATGATGCGCGTCGAAAGCAACGGGCGTTACGCCATGGTCGCGTCGAAAGGCGGCGCCCCCGCGCATCCGTCGTGGTATTTCAATCTGAAAGCCAATCCCGAGGTCACGCTGCAGGATGGCGAGAGGGTCGTCGCGCTGAGGGCACGCGAACTCGACGGGTCGGAGCGAGAGCAATGGTGGCAGCTAGCCATCGAAGCTTACCCGCCCTATGCCGAATACCAGACCAAGACAACTAGGCAGATACCGGTCTTCGTGCTGGAGTAATGCACCGCGCGTCAACCTATTTCGGTGAATAGCGCCGTCGGCCACTCGACAGCGACCGGCAGCAAAAGATTTGCATTCGATATGCGCGCGGCCCGTCAGGTTGCGACCCGCTTGGCTGCCCCATACCTTCGATATGCATAGGCCAGGCGCGCTTAGCAGAACAACGACGTTCTCCGGCGATTGGAAATCGCCAGTGCCACAGGGCTTCACATCGCACTATCCGGGCGCATCACGGGCTGATATCCGGCGCGCTTCCTCATGCACATTTCCAGGGAGGGCCGATGCAACACGCCGGGCGGCAAGGTCACCAAGACTTCCAGCAGGGTCAACCGAATTCAGTTGACCGGTGGCGCGCGGCCATGCAATACGACTTGCCGGCCTCGTTAGTGGTTTTCCTGGTGGCGCTTCCGTTGTCACTCGGGATCGCGATCGCCTCGGACGCTCCAGTGCTGTCCGGCTTGATAGCGGCGATCGTCGGCGGGATCGTCGCCGGGTGTGTCGGCGGATCGCCGTTGCAGGTCAGCGGTCCGGCCGCCGGGCTCACGGTCGTTGTCGCCGACCTGGTTTCCCAGTTCGGCTGGGCGGTAACCTGTTTGATCACCGTCGTCGCGGGAGCACTGCAAGTCATGCTGGGGATCAGCCGGATTGCGCGCGCCGCCTTGGCGATCTCACCGGTTGTCGTGCACGCCATGCTGGCCGGGATCGGAATCACCATCGCCCTGCAACAGGTGCACGTATTGCTCGGGGGTGAATCGCAGAGCTCGGCCTGGACAAATGTCATCGGGCTCCCCGCACAGATCGTCGGCGCGCACCGACCGGGCCTCGTGCTGGGCCTACTCATCATCGCCATTCTGATTGCCTGGCGCTGGGCACCGGCCCGGTTGGCCAAGGTCCCTGGCCCACTGGTCGCCATCGTCGTCGTTACGGCTATCTCGGTCGTGTTGCCGTTCAACGTATCCCGCATCAGGTTGGAGGGCTCGGTGCTGGAGGCGCTGCAACTGCCGCAGCTTCCGGACGGGAACTGGGGCGCCGTCGTGGTCGCGGTGATCACGGTCACGCTGATCACCAGCGTCCAAAGCCTGCTGACGGCGGTCTCGATCGACCGCATGCACACCGGCCCGCGCACCGACTTCAACCGGGAGTTGATCGGGCAGGGCGCGGCGAACATGGTGTCCGGCGCAATCGGTGGGCTTCCCATCGCCGGTGTGATCGTGCGCAGCGCGGCTAATGTCAACGCGGGTGCGAAGACCCGCGCCTCGACGATCATGCACGGGGTCTGGATTCTGTTGTTCGCCGTCCCCTTCGCGGGATTGGTCGAACAGATCCCCAGCGCGGCGCTCGCCGGCTTACTCATCGTCATCGGGATCGAGCTGCTGAAGCCCGCACACATCGAGACCGCCTCGCGCAACGGCGACCTCATCGTCTATCTGGTGACGATTGTCGGCGTCGTCTTCCTGAACCTGTTGCATGGCGTCATGATCGGGCTGGCCGTCGCGGTCATCGTGACCGGGTGGCGGGTGGTTCGGGCCAGGGTGGAGGCGAAGCCCGTGGGCGACGAATGGCATGTGTTCATCGAAGGGGCGTGCACCTTCCTGGCCCTGCCCCGGCTGACGGGTGTGCTCGCAACGATCCCCGAGCGCACCACGGTCACCATCCACCTGGTGGCCAACTACCTCGATCACGCTGCCCATCAGGCGATCAGCGACTGGCAGCGCCGGCACTGCGCTACCGGGGGAGCGGTCAAGGTCCATAACGGACCGATGGAACCCTATGGACGCGTGGGCAAGTCGTCGAAGGCCAACCGTCACGCGGTCCATCTCACCTTGGTCGAAGCGGACGCCGGCTAGCCCACGTCCTTACGCTCAGGACGCGTAGGGAGTGCCGTGGGGAAACATGTGCCGGCGAACGAGCTTGTGCCAGCGACGTTGTCGGTAGCGTGTCGCTCCGCTACGACAGGTCGCCGGCGATCCGCTTGAGCACGGCGAGGTGATCATCGACCGTCGCGAGGCCGGCGTTCATCGTGTTGACCGACACGTGGGTGGCGCCCGCGGCCCGCCAGGCCGCGATGTCGGCCGCGGTCTTTGCGCGGTCGCCGGCCCAGCTGACCCGGCCTTCCATTCCGAGGCTTTCCGCGTCGCGGCCGGCGGCCGCGGCGGCGCGCCGCACCTGTTCCCGCGCGTGGTCGAGGCCGGGGCCGGGAGCCGTCATCGGGAACCAGCCGTCCGCGAGACGCCCCGCGCGTTCCAGCCCGCGGTCGGACGCCGCGCCGATCCACACGGGGATCGGGCGTTGGGTGGGCAATGGGGCCAGCCCCGCCGCGGTCACGGTGTGATACTCCCCGTTGAAGGTGACCGATCGTTCGGTCCACAGCCGGCGCATCAGTTCGAGCTGCTCCTCGGAGCGCTTGCCGCGATTGGTGAACTTCTCGCCCAGCGCCTCGTATTCGACCGCGTTCCAGCCCAATCCGACGCCAAGCCGGAATCGGCCGCCGGTGAGCAGATCGACTTCGGCGGCCTGCTTGGCGACCAGCGCCGTCTGTCGCTGCGGCAGGATGATGACCCCGGTGACGAGTTCCAGGGAGGTGATGGCGGCGAGGTAGCCGAACATGACGAACGGCTCATGGAATGTCGAATCGATGTCGTAGGGGCCATCCCAGCCGCGGTGCACGTTCGGGTCGGCGCCCACCACGTGGTCGTAGGCGAGGATGTGGGTGAATCCGAGTCCCTCGACGCCCTCGCCGTACGCACGCACGACCGCGGGGTCTCCACCGAGCTCGATTTGCGGGAACACAACTCCAATGCGCATTGGCGGTGCAACCGAGCCGCAGGCGGATTGCTTCCCGTGCACTGAATCAATTTGGGACGGTGCCGTCTTCGCGCCTCTCGGCAAGTGGTCGCTCGAAGCGACGGTTTTGAGGTGGTACCCGGGGGAATGTCCGACACCGTCGAGGGCAACAACGAAGGCCACCGCCCGAATATTTCGTCGACGCTCGATGATGGACGGGTGACAACAAAAAAGATCAGGAACGCGCTGCGGGTCGGTGACTTCGAGCCGACGTTCGAGGCGGAGCTGACCGCGCGCTACGACATTTCGAAGCTTCCCGAGGGCCCCGAACGGGCCGATTTCCTGGCCGAGCATGGGGCCGACATTCGTGTGGTGCTCACGTCGGGGTCGCCAGGCGTCGACGCCGGCACGATGGCGGCGCTGCCGCATCTGGAGGTGATCGTCAACAACGGCGCCGGGGTTGACCTGATCGATCTGTCGGCGGCGCGGCGTCGCGGCATCGGCGTCAGCAACACGCCCGACGTGCTTTCGGACACCGTGGCCGACACTGCCCTCGGCCTGATCCTGATGACCCTGCGCCGTTTCGGAGCCGCCGACCGCTACGTGCGGGCG
>NZ_LZII01000086.1:0-31970 GCF_001667425.1 Mycobacterium sp. 852002-51613_SCH5001154
TGTATAAGAGACAGGACAACCCCGGGTGCAGGCGCCGGTACAGACGGCCGACTCCGGATGGTCGGGGGAGGCGGTTTGGTGGTCGTGATCTCGTCTTGCATCGGCGGCGTCGACGGGACGGTAGTGGTGTTGGGGTTGGCCAGCTTGGTGGTGTCGGTGCGCGCGAACAGCAGGGACACCGACACCACGAGCGCGATGGCGGCCACGATGGCGGCGACCCCGACCACCCATGGCCAGCGCGGAGCGCCGTGTTCGTCCTCGGCCTCGGCCGACTCGTCGAAGGTGTCGTAGTCATAGAGCCTGAGGTCGGCCGGCAGGTACGGGCCGCTCATGAAATGCTCGGACTCCGGGGCCGAATAGGCCCGCGAATAGGCGTCGGTCTGGCCCGTATCGCCGGCCGCCGGCTCGGCGCCGTCGTCAAAGGGTTCGATCTCTTCGACGTGCCCGGGTTCGGGGACGTCCGCGGGCTCGATGTCGGAATCCGGTTGGTGGGGAGCCTCGTTCACCGAATCGGGTTCCTCAGGATCCCATTCCGGTGGTTTCGGCCCGCTCATCTCTGCCTGCCCTGTCCGACTGCCTCACCAGCGCGCGGGGCCCCGGGGCCATATCGTTGCGCGCGCGCTTGAGAAATTGTCATTTGCCTGGGCAAAACACTACCGAACCGAGAGGGGCAAAGAAGTCTTGGCGAACCGGCCACAGATCACGTGATCGGATTGTGACCTTAACGGCTGGGATCAGTGCTTCTCGGGCCCGATGTAATACTCGAAGACCAGTCCCCCGACCGACGCAAGGACGAACATCACCCCCGCGGCGATCAGCCACGGCAGCCACAGTGCGATACCCACCGCGCTCACCGACGCCGACAGCGCGATCAGGATCGGCCACCAGCTGTGCGGGCTGAAGAAGCCCAATTCACCTGCTCCGTCGCTGATCTCGGCGCCCTCGTAGTCTTCGGGCCGAGTATCGATGCGGCGCGCCACGAACCGAAAGAAGGTGGCCACGATCAACGCCAGTCCGCCCGTCAGCGCCAGCGCGGTCGTCCCGGCCCACTCCTCGCCGCCGGTGGCGAAAAGCGCCGTCAGCACGGCATAAAGCACCGCAACCACAATGAAGAACCCGGCGATGAATTCGAAAAGCCTGGCTTCGATATGCATTTGGTGTCCTAACCTACTGGCTTCCGGCCAACTGACCGCGCTTGGTGTCGAACGGGTGAGTGGTCACCGCGAGCGGCGTCTGGCCGATCGCCTGCAATGCCTGGGCATTGCTCTTGCCGTCGATCCGCTGCTGCAGGTAAGCCTTGAAGTCGTTGGGCGGCACCACCCGAACCTCGAAGTTCATCATCGAGTGATACGTGCCACAGAACTCGGCGCAGTGCCCGACGAATGCCCCGGGCTTGCTGATGTCGTCGACCTGGAAGACGTTCACCGAGTTGTTCGCCTCGGCGTTGGGGATCACATCGCGCTTGAACAGGAACTCGGGCACCCAGAACGTGTGGACGACGTCCGCGGACGCCAACCGGAACTGGATGCGCTTGCCGGTGGGCAGCACGAGCACCGGGATTTCGTCGCTGGTGCCCAGGATTTCGACCTTGTCGAAGTTCAGGTACGTGCGGTCCGCGGTGTTGAGCCCGCGGACCGGCCCGACGAGCTCCTCGCCGTGCGCGTCCTTGCCCTCGGGCTTGGAAACCATGGCGTTCTTGCGTGCCTGGTCCACGCCGTCGTAGGTCAGCGTGCCGTCCTTGAAGTCAACGCGCTGGTACCCGAACTTCCAGTTCCACTGGAAGGCGGTGACGTCGACCACCACCTCGGGGTCCTTGTCGACGTGCAGCATCTTCTCCTGCACCACCACGGTGAAGTAGAACAACACCGAGATGATCAGGAACGGCGTCACGGTGAGTACCAGCTCCAGAGGCATGTTGTAGCCGAACTGGCGCGGCAGCTCGGTGTCTCCTGCCTTCTTCCGGTGGAAGGCCGACGCCCAGAAGATCAGGCCCCAGACGATGACCCCGACCACGAGCGAGGCGATCGTCGCGCCGACCCACAGTTCCCGGTTGAGCTGGGCCTGCGGGGTGATGCCCTTGGGCCAGCCCAGTCCCAGCACGTCCGACCAGCTGCATCCGCTCAGGGTGAGCGCCAACACGCCGAACGTCGCGGCCAGCGCCAGCGGCCGCAGACGACGGGACAGACCCTGCCGAAACCTGCCCTGCGACATACGTTGCGAACGGACCTGCTCGCGAGGTGTCACGTTGGCGCCTCCTGCTCGGATATCGAATACTACGCAGCGTAGACCACGCCGCCGACCCGAGCGACGAAACCCCGGCCCGCTGGACCGCCCGGCCATTTGCGGACGTGCCGGGTGGGACCGCGACGGCGTGCCCAACGTGCGGCATACTGGGGCGCCGTGTGTGGTCTGCTGGCGTTCGTCGCTGCCCCGGACAGTGCCGACCCCGCCCGGGCCGACGATGCCATCGCGCGCGCGTCGCACTTGATGCGCCATCGCGGCCCCGACGAGCCCGGCACCTGGACCGATCCGGGAGCCGACGGATCGGTCGTGTTCGGCTTCAACCGGCTGTCGATCATCGACATCGCGCATTCGCACCAGCCGCTGCGGTGGGGACCGCCGGAGGAGCCCAACCGCTACGTGCTGGTGTTCAACGGGGAGATCTACAACTACCTCGAGCTGCGCGACGAGCTGGCCGCCGCGCACGGGGCGGTGTTCACCACCGACGGCGACGGCGAGGCCATCGTCGCCGGCTATCACTACTGGGGCGCCGACGTGCTCACCCGGCTGCGCGGCATGTTCGCCTTCGCCCTGTGGGACACAGCCATCCTCGAATTGTTTTGTGCCCGAGACCCTTTCGGCATCAAGCCGCTCTTCATGGCGACCGGCGCCGGCGGCACGGCGGTGGCCAGCGAAAAGAAATGCCTGCTGGACCTGGCGGAGCTGGGCGGATTCGACACCGGGATCGATGACCGCGCCGTGCAGCACTACACCGTGCTGCAGTACGTGCCCGAGCCCGAGACGCTGCACCGCGGGGTGCGCCGTCTCGAATCGGGCTGTTACGCGCGAATCCGGCCCGGGCAGCAGCCGGAGGTCACCCGCTATTTCGTGCCACGGTTCGCCGCGGTGCCGTTGACGCGCGACACCGAACAGGCCCGCTACGACGAGATCACCGCGGTGCTCGAGGACTCGGTGGCCAAGCACATGCGCGCCGACGTCACCGTCGGGGCGTTTCTGTCCGGGGGCATCGACTCCACCGCCATCGCGGCGCTGGCCATCCGGCACAACCCCAACCTGATCACCTTCACCACCGGCTTCGAGCGGGAGGGGTTCTCCGAGATCGACGTCGCGGTCGCCTCGGCCGAGGCGATCGGTGCCCGCCACATCGCCAAGGTGGTCCACCCGGAGGAGTTCGTCGCCGCCCTGCCCGAAATCGTGTGGTACCTGGACGAACCGGTGGCCGACCCCGCCCTGGTGCCGCTGTTCTTCGTCGCCCGGGAGGCGCGCAAGCACGTCAAGGTGGTGCTGTCCGGGGAGGGCGCCGACGAACTCTTCGGCGGCTACACCATCTACCGGGAGCCGTTGTCGCTCAAGCCCTTCGACTACCTACCGCGGCCGCTGCGCCGGTCGATGGGCAAGGTGTCCAAGCCGCTGCCGGAGGGCATGCGGGGCAAGAGCCTGCTGCACCGCGGCTCGCTGACGCTCGAGGAGCGCTACTACGGCAACGCCCGCAGCTTCTCCGACGCGCAACTGCGCGACGTGCTGCCGGGCTTCCGCGAGGAATGGACCCACACCGACGTCACCGCCTCGGTGTACGCCCAGTCGGCCGGCTGGGACCCGGTGGCCCGCATGCAGCACATCGACCTGTTCACCTGGCTGCGCGGCGACATCCTGGTCAAGGCGGACAAGATGACGATGGCCAACTCGCTGGAGCTGCGGGTGCCGTTCCTGGATCCCGAGGTGTTCGCCATCGCCTCGCGACTGCCCGTCGAGGCCAAGATCACCCGCACCACCACCAAGTACGCGCTGCGGCGGGCCCTGGAGCCGATCGTGCCCGCGCACGTGCTGCACCGGCCCAAGCTCGGGTTTCCCGTGCCCATCCGGCATTGGTTGCGCGCGGGCGAATTGCTGGACTGGGCCTACGGGCTGGTGGCGACCTCGCAGGCCGGTCACCTCGTCGACCTGGCCGCCGTCCGGCGGATGCTCGACGAGCACCGCAACGGCGCCGGCGATCACAGCCGCCGGCTGTGGACGCTGCTGATCTTCATGCTCTGGCACGCGATTTTCGTCGAGCACAGCGTGGTGCCGCAGATCAGCGAGCCGGTGTATCCCGTCCAGCTCTAGGACGGGGCGCCCCAGCTTCGAGTGTGAACCCTGGGCGGGGATTTTCGGCGTGTCGCCGCCCTCAGCTCACGCTCGACGCCGTCAGGCCAGCACCGCGGCGATCTCGTTGGCCGCGTCGTCGCCGTAGGCGCCGGCCAACCGGCTCACCGCGGTCTCGCGGTTCCACTCCCAGTTCTGGGTCCCGGTCGATTCCAGCACCAGCACGGCCACCAGCGAGCCCAGCTGCGCGGAGCGCTCGAGGTTCAGGCCGGCGCTGCGCCCGGTGAGGAAACCGGCCCGGAACGCGTCGCCGACGCCGGTGGGGTCGGTCTGGCTGGTCTCGGGCACGACGCCCACGTGGGTCGTCGTGCCGTCGGGCTCGACGATGTCCACCCCCTTGGGGCCCAGCGTGGTCACCCGCAGGCCGACCTTGCTTTGCACGTCGGACTCCGACCAGCCGGTCTTGTTGAGCAGCAGCTCCCACTCGTAGTCGTTGGTGAACAAATAGGCGGCGCCGTCGACGAGCTTGTCGATCTCTTCGCCGGACAGGCGGGGCAGCTGTTGGGAGGGGTCCGCGGCGAAGGGCAGGCCCAGCTTGCGGCACTCCTCGGTGTGCACCACCATCGCGTCCGGGTCGTTGGCCCCGACGATCACCAGCTCCGGCTCGCCGATGGACGACACCACGTCGGCGAGCTTGATGTTGCGGGCCTCCGACATGGCGCCGGGATAGAACGACGCGATCTGGGCCATGTCGATGTCGGTGGTGCAGGTGAATCGCGCCGTGTGCGCGGTCTTAGAGATCAGCACGTTGTCGCAGTTGACACCGTGCGACTGCAGCCACTGCCGGTAGTCGTCGAAGTCGTCGCCGGCCGCGCCCACCAGCGCCACGTCACCGCCGAGCACGCCGATCGCGAAGGCGATGTTGCCCGCCACGCCGCCGCGGTGGATCACCAGGTCGTCGACCAGAAAACTGAGCGACACCTTCTGCAGGTGCTCAGCCAGCAGGTGCTCGGAAAACTTGCCCGGGAACCGCATCAGATTGTCGGTCGCAATCGAACCTGTCACCGCGATCGTCACGAATGTCTCCGCCCTTCGTTAGTAAGGTTATCTAGCTTACGCACGCCTCCGGACCGTCGCTGTGTCCACGGTCGGCACGAAGCGGTGCGCTAGCCTCCCTAGGGAACTCGCTCAAGTCGCCGGGACCACGATGCTCGGCCGGTGTATCCCGCCCGTACTCCCGTCTACCACCGTAGGAGAACCAGGATGGCAGGTCCGCACTCGCCGAACCACACCGTCGGCGGCAGCGGACCCAGCGGACCCGAGCCCCCGGCCGGATCTCAGCCGCTCGATTTTCCCGACCACCCGCGTGCCGGCGACCCGGCGCCGGCCAATTATGCCGGGCAGCCGCCCCCGCCGATGCCCTACCCGCCGCGGCCCCGCTCCAAGCGGCGGCTGGTCGTCGGCGTGCTGTTGGCCGTCGCGCTGGTGGCCGCGCTGACCGTGGCGATCGTCTACGGCGTCCGCACCAACGGGGCCAACACCGGGGCCACGTTCTCGGAGGGCGCCGCCAAGACGGCCATCCAGGGGTACCTGGACGCGCTCGACCACCGCGACACCGAGGAGATCGTGCGCAACGCGCTGTGCGGCATGTACGACGGCGTGCGCGACAAACGCTCCGACCAGGCGTTGGCCAAGCTGAGCAGCGACGCGTTCCGCAAGCAGTTCTCCGAGGTCGAGGTCACCTCGATCGACAAGATCGTCTATCTGTCGCAGTACCAGGCCCAGGCGCTGTTCACCATGAAGGTGTCACCCGCGACCGGCGGACCGCTGCGCGGCCAATTGCAGGGCATCGCCCAGCTGCTGTTCCAGCGCGGCCAGATCATGGTCTGCTCGTACGTGCTGCGCACCGGGGGCTCGTACTGAGCCCGGGGCTACCCGGTCAGTTGAACGAGTCGCCGCAGGCGCACGAGCCGGTGGCGTTGGGGTTGTCGATCGTGAAGCCCTGCTTCTCGATGGTGTCGACGAAATCGATGGACGCGCCTTCCACGTAGGGCGCGCTCATCCGGTCCACCGTCAGCGTCACACCGCCGAAGTCCGCGGTCAGGTCGCCGTCCAGCGTCCGGTCGTCGAAGAAAAGGTTGTAGCGCAGGCCCGCGCACCCGCCCGGCTGGACCGCGATACGCAGCGCCAGGTCGTCCCGGCCCTCTTGGTCGAGCAGGGACTTTGCCTTGGTGGCGGCGGCCTCGGTCAGGATCACGCCGTGCGTCTTGGCGGTCGACTCGTTCTGCACCGTCATTGCTTCTCCTACATGCCTCATCGTTGGGTGGGTTCGTTCAGGTTCGAGCCCGCTGGTCTCGCGTTAGGCGGCCAGATCCGCCCGGAAAAAGCCCACTAGGTCAACGGTACCTTGCAGGACCGCTATTCCCGAGTCGCGCCGCCACCACGGACGCCAGACCCATCAGCTGATTGGCCGCGTCGGCCTGCGCCAGCCGCGCCGATCCGGCGTGCTCGGCGATGGATAAGGCGGACATGATGCCCGCCGAGCGGACGGTGGCGTTGTCCAGGTCGACCTGGCCGGCCAGCACGATCACCGGCACTCCGCGCGGCCGGGCGGCGTCCGCGAGATAGCCCACCACCTTGCCGTGCAGCGACTGCTCGTCGAAGCGACCTTCACCGGTGACGATGAGCTCCGCCATGTCCAGATCGTCGGCCAGGCGGGTGTGATGGGCGATGATCGCCGCGCCCGACTCGCACCGGCCGCCGAGGGCCAGCAGCCCGGCGCCGATACCGCCGGCGGCGGCCGCCCCCGGTTCGGCGCTGACGTCGCGTCCGGCCACGGCTTCCAGGATCAGCGCCCACGCCTGGAGGCGGACTTCCAGGGCCGCGACGGTGACCGTGTCCGCGCCTTTCTGCGGCCCGAACACCCTGGCCGCTCCCCACGGCCCGAGCAGGGGATATTCGGTGTCGGAGGCGGCGATGAGCTCCACGTTGCCCAGCTGGCGGCGGGCGGAGTCCAAACCGCCGAGCTCGGCGATCATCCCCTGCCCGCCGTCGGTGCAGGCGCTGCCGCCGAGGCCGACCACGATCCGCGTCGCCCCGGCCCGCATCGCCTCGGCGATCAGCTGCCCCACTCCCCTGCTGTGGGCCGCCATCGCGGTCTCCGGGGTGGGCGGACCGCCCAGCAGGGCCAGGCCGCACGCCTGCGCGCACTCCAGGTAAGCCGTGGTCGTGGTGGGGTCGAAGACCCATTTGGCCTCGACCATGGTGGACAGCGGCCCGGACACCCGCAGACGCCGCGTCTTGCCCAGCCGGCTGGCGAGCACCTCGACGAAGCCGGGGCCGCCGTCGGACTGCGGGGCGACGATGAACCGGTCGCCGGGGCGGCATCGGGTCCACCCGGTCGCGATGGCCGCGGCCGCCTCCACGGCCGTCATGCTGTCGCCATAGCAATCCGGAGCCACCAGGACGAGCATGGCGGGAAGTTGCAGACGGCCGGGAGCGAGGCCAGAGGCAGCATCGTCCGAGGCCATCGACCCGTCGTCCATCAGAGGCAGCCGTCCATCACTGGTAAGAGTAGGGCCAAGTGAGGGGCTGACGCAGGTCTAATAGCAAGGCATTCCAAGCCAATTCCGGGACGAGCCATCGGCGAAGTAACCTGGCCTCTGTGAAGTTGATGGGCCGTAAGAAGGGCCAGTACGAGGACGTCGACGAGGGCGCGGCTGCAGTGGATGCCGCCGGCGCCCCCGAGACAACCGCTAGCGGGTCGCGTGGGACGAGCCCCAAGGGCCGGCCGACGCCCAAGCGCAGTCAAGCGCGGCGCAAGGGGCCGGTGGCGCCCGCGCCGATGACCGCGTCGGAGGCGCGCGCCCGGCGCAAAACGCTGGCCGGTCCCAAGCTCAGCCGCGAGGAGCGCAAGGCCGACCGGACCGCCAACCGCGCCCGGATGACGGATCGCCGACAGCGCATGATGGCCGGCGAAGAGGCTTACCTGTTGCCGCGTGACCAGGGCCCGATACGGCGCTACGCGCGGGACGTGGTGGACTCCCGGCGCAACCTGCTCGGCCTGTTCATGCCGGCGACGCTGTTCCTGATGTTCGTCATGTTCACCACCCCACAGCTGCAGCTCTGGGTTTCGCCGGCGATGCTGGCGCTGATGGCCGTGATGGGTATCGACGGGGTCCTGTTGGGCCGCAAAGTGAGCAAGCGGGTGGACGCCAAGTTCCCCGACAACACCGAAAGCCGCTGGAAGCTAGGCCTGTACGCGGCCGGCCGGGCCTCGCAGATGCGACGGATGCGCACACCGCGACCCCAGGTCGAGCGCGGCAGCGATGCCGGTTAGCCGCGGGAAAGCCGCCTGAGCACGGTGCGCACTCTGGTGCTCGGCGGGATCCGGTCTGGCAAATCCCGGTGGGCGGAGGGCGCCATCACCGAGGCGCTGCCGGCCGGCCAGCCGGTCTGTTACCTGGCCCCCGGCCCCACCGGTTCGGGCGACGCGGACTGGGCGCACCGGGTCGCCGAGCACCGCAACCGTCGGCCGGCGCATTGGTCGACGGTCGAATCCCACGACGTCGCAACGCAATTGCGGAACTCGCCGGACACTCCGACGCTCGTCGACGATCTGGGCAGCTGGCTGACCGGCACGCTGGATCGCCATGACGGATGGGACGGCGGATCGGTGTCGGCTCCGGTGCGCGAAACGATCGAAGCGATGCTCGCCGCGGTCAGCGACTTCCCTTCCACGCTGGTGCTGGTCAGCCCGGAGGTGGGGTTGGCCGTCGTCCCGGCCACCGCGTCCGGCCGCCGGTTCGCCGACGAACTAGGCAGCCTCAACCAGCGCGTCGCGCAGCTGTGCGACCGGGTGGTGCTCGTGGTGGCCGGGCAAGCGGTGCCGATCAAACCTCCGGGGACCTGATGGAATTCGCCCCGGTATCGCCGCCCGATGCGGGCGTCGCCGCGGCCGCCCGCGCCCGCCAGGACACGCTGACCAAGCCGAGGGGCGCGCTGGGCCGCCTCGAGGACCTTTCGGTGTGGCTCGCGTCATGCCAAGGGCATTGCCCGCCAAGGCAATTCGAGCGCGCACGGGTGGTGGTGTTCGCCGGTGACCACGGCGTCGCCCGCTCCGGGGTGTCGGCCTATCCGCCGGAGGTGACCGCTCAGATGGTCGCCAACTTCGATGCCGGCGGGGCGGCGATCAATGTGCTGGCCGACATCGCCGGCGCGACGGTGCGGGTCGCCGACCTGGCGGTGGCGGGCGATGCGCTGACCGACCGGATCGGCGCCCACAAGGTGCGGCGCGGCAGCGGCGACATCGCCGTCGAGGACGCGCTGACCGACGACGAGGCCGCCGCCGCGATCGCCGCGGGTCGGGCCATCGCCGATGAGGAGGTCGACGCGGGCGCCGACCTGCTCATCGCCGGCGACATGGGGATCGGAAACACCACCCCTGCCGCGGTGTTGGTGGCGGCGCTCACGAACGCCGAACCGGTTGCGGTGGTGGGCTTCGGCACCGGGATCGACGACGCCGGATGGGCGCGAAAGACGGCCGCGGTGCGCGACGCCCTGTTCCGGGCGCGCCGCGTGCTGCCCGACCCGGTGGCGTTGCTGCGCTGCGGCGGCGGGGCGGATTTGGCCGCGATGGCGGGCTTTTGCGCGCAGGCCGCGGTGCGACGCACTCCGCTGCTGCTGGACGGGATGGCGGTGACGGCCGCCGCGCTGGTCGCCGAGCGGCTGGCTCCCGGCGCCCGCCTGTGGTGGCAGGCCGGTCATCGGTCCACCGAACCCGGTCATGCCCTGGCGCTTACCGAGCTGGGCCTCGAGCCGATTCTGGATATGCGGATGCGGCTGGGTGAGGGAAGCGGCGCCGCGCTGGCGCTGCCGCTGCTCCGGGCCGCGGTGGCCACGCTGTCGTCGATGGCCACGTTCACGCAGGCCGGCGTGTCCGACCAGGCCTCTCCCCCGCTGTGATGTGTTGGCTGGCAACGGCTTTCGCGTTCGGTACGGTGCTTCCCGTCCCGCGTTCATGGCACGCGCCGATGGGCCGTGGCGCCATGACGGCGCTGCCGGTGGTGGGCGCCGTCCTGGGTGCGCTGGCCGCGGCGGTGACGTGGGGCGGTGCTCACGCGTTCGGCGCGTCCAGCCCGCTGTCCGGCCTGCTCGCGGTGGTGGCGCTGCTGTTGGCCACCCGCGGCCTGCATCTCGATGGTGTCGCCGACACGGCCGACGGGCTGGGCTGTTACGGGCCGCCGGAGCGCGCGCTGGCGGTGATGCGCGACGGGTCGACCGGGCCGTTCGGCGTGGCGGCCGTCGTTTTGCTGATCGCGCTGCAGGGGCTGGCCTTCGCGGCGCTGGGGGCGGCGGGCCGGCCGGGGTTCATCGGCATCGCCGTGGCGGTCTTCGCGGGCCGGGTCGCCGCGGTGCTGGCGAGTCGGCGGTCGGTGCCGGCGGCCGCGGGCAGCGCGCTGGGCGTGCGGGTCGCCGGCAGCCAGCCGGTGGTCGTGGCGGCGGCCTGGGTCGCGGCGCTGCTCGTCGTTGCCCTGGCGGCGGGACCTCGGCCGTGGCAGGGGCCGGTCGCGGTGCTGGCGGCGCTGTGCTGCGGTGCGGTGCTGGTGCGGCATTGCGTGCGCCGCTTCGGCGGCATCACCGGCGACGTGCTGGGTGCCGCCATCGAGTTGACCACGACGGTGAGCGCCGTCGCGCTCGCCGCACTGGTGCGGTTCTAGCCGAGCCGCGCCATCCAGCCGTGGGTGTCGGCGAAGGTCCCCCGCTGGATTCCGGTCAGCGTGTCGCGCAGCGCCATCGTCACTTCGCCGGGTTGACCGTCGGCGACGGTGAAGTCGCTGTCGCCGTACTTCACGCGCGAGACCGGGGTGATGACGGCGGCGGTGCCGCAGGCGAACACCTCGGTGATCTCGCCGGCGGCGGCCTTCTTCTGCCATTCGTCGATGTCGATCTTGCGTTCCTCGACGGCGAATCCGGCGTCAATAGCCAACTGCAGCAACGAATCCCGAGTGATCCCGGGCAACAGCGAACCGGACAGCTCCGGGGTGACCAACCGCGCCGACCCGCCGCTGCCGAACACGAAGAAGATGTTCATGCCGCCCATCTCCTCGACGAAGCGCCGTTCGACGGCGTCCAGCCACACCACCTGGTCGCACTCGTGGGCGGCGGCCTCGGCCTGGGCCAGCAGGGAGGCTGCGTAGTTGCCGCCGAACTTGGCCGCGCCGGTGCCGCCCGGGCTGGCCCGCACGTACTCCGTCGATACCCACACGGCGACGGGGTTGATGCCGCCCTTGAAGTACGCCCCGGCCGGTGAGGCGATCAGCAGATACCGGTAGCGCTTCGACGGCCGCACACCCAAACCGGGCTCGGTGGCGATGACGAACGGGCGCAGATACAGCGCGTCTTCGCCTCCGGCGGCGGGCACCCAGGGCTTGTCGACCGCGATGAGCTGACACAGCGAACCCATGAACAGCTCGTCGGGCAGTTCGGGCATCGCCAGCCGCCGCGCCGACGACCGCAACCGCGCTGCGTTGGCCTCGGCGCGAAACGACACGACCGAGTCGTCCGCCCAGCGGTACGCCTTGAGCCCTTCGAAGATCTCCTGCGCATAGTGCAGCACGATCGCCGACGGGTCCAGCTCGATCGGGCCGTACGGGATGACCCGCGCGTTGTGCCAACCCCGTTCGTCGTCGTAGTCGATCGACACCATGTGGTCGGTGAAATATTTGCCGAAACCGGGCTCGGCCAGGATGGATCCACGTTCGGCGTCGGTCGCGGGGTTGGCCGAACGCGAAACCGTGAACTCGAGGGAGCCGCTGGTCATGCGGCTGATTGTATATCCGCCTGCGACCGGGCTTTTCACCTGAACCGGCGGCACTAACGTGTTTTCGCTTCGACGAAGGGCGGCCGCACGACCTCGCACTCGGCGGCGCGTCCGCGAATGTCGACGATGATCCGCTGCCCGTCCTCGACGCCGGCGTCGGTGTCGAGCAGCGCCAGCCCGATGCCGACTTGCAGCGTCGGCGAGAACGTCCCCGACGTGGTGACCCCCACCGGCGTCTCACCGGCGAGCACCGTCAGTCCGGGCCGCAGCACACCGCGGCCGACCAACCGCAGGCCGCGCAGCAGCCGCCGCGGCCCCGCCGCCTTCTCCGCCAGCAGCGCGTCGCGGCCGAAGAACGCGTCCTTCTTCCAGCCGATCGCCCAGCCGCACCGGGCCTGCAGCGGCGAAATGTCCAGCGCCAGTTCGTGCCCGTGCAGCGGGTAGCCCATCTCGGTGCGCAGCGTGTCCCGGGCGCCCAGCCCGGCGGGCTCGCCCCCGGCGGCACCGACCGCCGCGGCCAGCGCGTCGAACACCACACCAGAGGATTCCCACGGCGGCAGCAGCTCGTAGCCGTGCTCTCCGGTGTATCCGGTCCGGCACACCCGCACCGGCACCCCCGCGTAGGAGGCGTCGGCATAGCCCATGTAATCCATGCCCGTCGGCAGGCCCAGCTCGCCGAGCACGTCCGCCGAGCGCGGGCCCTGCACCGCCAGCACCGCGTAGGAGCGATGCTCGTTGGTGATCGTCAGGCTCGCCGGGGCGGCGGCCCGCAGCGCCTCGACCACCGCGGCGGTGTTGGCCGCGTTGGGCACCAGAAAGATCTCGTCGTCGTCGACGTAGTAGGCGATCAGGTCGTCGACGACGCCGCCGGATTCGGTGCAGCACAACGTGTATTGCGCCTTGCCGGGCCCGATGCGGCTCAGGTCGTTGGTGAGCGTCGAGTTGACGAATTCGGCGGCACCCGGCCCGCGGATCAACGCCTTGCCCAGGTGGCTGACGTCGAACAGGCCCACCGCGTTGCGGGTGGCGTTGTGTTCGCTGACGGTGCCGGCGTACGAGACCGGCATCAGCCACCCGCTGAACTCGGCGAAACTGGCCCCCAACTTGCGGTGGCGGTCTTCCAGCGGGCCATGCTGTAAGTCATCGGTCACGACGGTTCACCCTAATCGCGGCTGCTGGCACACTTGGGTGGGTGGTCGATTCCCCGGACTTCGAAGCGCTTGAGGCTGCCGGAATCGCTCGTCCGCGCGAACGGGCCGACCTCATCAAATACCTCAGCGAACTCGGTTTCAGCGTCGACGAAATGGTGGAAGCCGAGCAGCGCGGGCGGCTGTTCGGCCTTGCCGGTGACGTTCTGCAATGGTCGGGGCGCCCGGTCCACACGATGGCTACCGCCGCCGAGCAGCTCGGCCTGTCGCCCGAGGAAGTCACCCACGCGTGGGGTTTGCTCGGCCTGACCGTCGCCGGCCCCGACATTCCCGCGCTGAGCCAGGCCGACGTCGACGCGCTCGCGACCTGGGTCGCCTTGAAGACGGTGGTGGGCGAGGACGGCGCGTTCGGGCTGTTGCGGGTGCTCGGTGCCACGATGGCCCGGCTCGCGGAGGCCGAGTCGACCGCGATCCGGGCCGGCACGCCGGACATCCAGATGACCTACACCAACGACGAGCTCGCCACGGCGCAGGCCTACCGCGCGGTCGCGGAGTTTGTCCCCCGGATTTCGGCGCTGATCGACGTCGTTCATCGCCACCATCTGACCGGCGCCCGAACCCACTTCGAAGGCGTCCTGCGCGGCACCTCGGCAAGCGTGGTGTGCGGCATCGGTTTTGCGGATCTGTCCGGTTTCACCGTGCTCACCCGCGCGCTGACCCCGGCACAGCTTTCGGATCTGCTCAACGAGTTCGCCGGGACCGTCGCGGATGTGGTGCACCGCGATGGCGGCCGGGTGGTGAAGTTCATCGGTGACGAGGTGATGTGGGTGAGCGCGTCGCCCGAACGTCTGGCCAGGGCGGCGGTCGACCTCGTCGGCCATCCGCGGGCGCGCGAGGAGGGTCTGCAGGTCCGCGCCGGCCTTGCGTACGGCAGCGTCCTGGCGATCAACGGGGATTACTTCGGCAGCCCGGTCAACCTGGCGGCGCGCCTGGTCGGGGCCGCCGCCCCGTGCCAGATCCTGGCCGATTCGGCCCTGCACGAGCAACTGCCGGATTGGCCGGCGACGGCCCGCGGCCCCTTTGACCTCAAGGGTTTTGACGCCCCCGTCGTCGCCTTCGAGCTGCACGGCGCGGGCGCCGCCGACCTCGGCGCGGGCTCCGGCGATTAGGGTAAATGCCCGTGACCACCGAATTGAGCTACGCAAGCCCATCCGTCAACGTCGCCACGTCGCTGCCGAAACGCGGGGCGGGTTCTTCGGTATTGATCGTGCCGGTCGTCTCGACCGGCGACGAGGACCGGCCCGGCGCGGCGGTTGCGGCCGGCGAGTCGCTGCTGGCGGCCGATGCCGTCGCCGAGATCGAATCCGGCCTGCGGGCGCTCGACGCCACCGGCGGCAGTGAGCAGGTCCACCGCCTGGTGGTGCCGTCGCTGCCGGTGTCGAGCGTGCTGACGATCGGCCTGGGTAAACCGCGTCCCGAATGGCCGGCCGACACCGTCCGGCGCGCCGCGGGTGTGGCGGCCCGGTCGCTGGGCACCGCCGAGGCGGTGATCCTCACGCTGCCCGGTGACTTCGACGCCGACGTCTGCTCGGCGGCCGTCGAGGGGCTCATCCTGGGCAGCTACCGGTTCACCGAATTCCGCAGCGGCAAGACCGCGCCGAAAGACAAAGGGCTGCAAAAGATCACCGTGCTGTCCGCCGCGAAGGACGCCAAAGCTGCCAGCGCGCACGGCGCGGCCGTGGCGGCCGCGGTGGCCACCGCCCGCGACTTCGTCAACACGCCGCCGAGTCACCTTTTCCCCGCCGAATTCGCCAAGCGCGCAAGGGCTTTAGGCGAATCCGTGGGCCTCGAGGTGGAGGTGCTCGACGACAAGGCGCTACAGAAGGCCGGCTACGGCGGCGTCATCGGCGTCGGCCAAGGCTCGTCGCGGCCGCCGCGGCTGGTGCGGCTGACCCACCGGGGTGCGAAGCTGGCCAAGAAGTCCAAGCAGGCCAAGCGAGTGGCGCTGGTCGGCAAGGGCATCACTTTCGACACCGGCGGCATCTCGATCAAGCC
The DNA here is from genome assembly GCF_001667425.1 of Mycobacterium sp. 852002-51613_SCH5001154. Lineage (NCBI taxonomy): Bacteria > Bacillati > Actinomycetota > Actinomycetes > Mycobacteriales > Mycobacteriaceae > Mycobacterium > Mycobacterium sp. 852002-51613_SCH5001154. The sequence goes on from NZ_LZII01000086.1 coordinate 15,349, forward strand.
GGCGGCCTCGATGCACCACATGACCTCGGACATGGGCGGCGCGGCCGCGGTCATCGCCACGGTGGCGCTGGCCGCGCAGTTGCGGTTGCCGATCGACGTGATCGCCACGGTGCCGATGGCCGAGAATATGCCCTCAGGTACCGCGCAGCGGCCGGGTGACGTGCTGACCCAATACGGCGGCATCACCGTCGAGGTGCAGAACACCGACGCCGAGGGCCGGCTCATCCTGGCCGACGCCATCGTGCGGGCCTGCGAGGACAACCCCGATTACCTGATCGAGACGTCCACGTTGACCGGCGCGCAGACGGTGGCGTTGGGCGCCCGGATCCCCGGGGTGATGGGCAGCGACGAGTTCCGCGACCGGGTCGCCGCGATCTCGCAGCGGGTGGGCGAGAACGGTTGGCCGATGCCGCTGCCCGACGAACTCAAGGAAGACCTGAAGTCAGGAGTGGCCGACCTGTCCAACATCAGCGGCCAGCGCTTCGCCGGCATGCTGGTGGCCGGGGTGTTCTTGCGCGAATTCGTCGCCGACGGCGTGAGCTGGGCGCACATCGACGTGGCCGGCCCGGCGTACAACACCGGCGGCCCCTGGGGGTACACCCCAAAGGGCGGCACCGGTGTGCCGACCCGCACCATGTTCGCGGTGCTCGAGGACATCTGCGAAAAGGGCTAGCAAACGGCTAGCGCACGGCCGCCGCGAGCGTCACGCCAGCGTGGCGCCGGCGTCCGAACGTCACGCCGGCGTGACGTTCGGCGCTAGCGCCTCACTTCGTCAGCAACGAGAAGACGGCCCGCTTCACCTTGCGGCGTGGCCAGCCCGTCACGCCGTCGGCGGCCAACGCGGCGTTGGCCGCGTTGCGCCCGCAGGCGCCGTGCACGGAGCCGCCCGGGGTTGCCGACGCGCTGCCCAGATACAGCCTCTGCACCGGCGTTTCGGCCCGGCCCATGCCGGGCGCCGGGCGAAAGATCAGCATCTGCTGCAATTGCGCTGTGCCACCGTTGAGCGCCCCCATGTGCAGGTTGGCGTCGCTGGCCTCCAGGTCCGACGGCCGCTGCACGAATCGGTCGATGACCGCCGAACCGAAGCCCGGCGCGTGTTCCTCGATGACCCGGTCCATCCCCGCGGCGAGCCGGTCGGCAGACGCGTCGTCGGCGACGTCTCGCGGCAAATGCGTATAAGCCCAGACACTTTCGGTGCCCGCGGGAGACCTGCTCGGATCCGCGGTGGTGGTCTGCCCGAACAACATGAACGGATGCTCGGGCACCACCCGGGTGTTCAGGTCGGCCATCCAGCGGACCAGCCCGTCGCCGTCGGCCCCCAGGTGGACGGTGCCGACGCCGTGCAGGTTCTGGGCGCGCCAGGGAACGGGCCCGGCCAGCGCGTAGTTGACCTTCACCACCGGCGGATCCCACACGAAGTGCTCGAGGTCGCGTAACAGCTTGGGCGGCAGCGCATCCGGGGGAAGCATGTCGTGGAACAGGCGCGGCGCCGTAACGTCGGCGACGATCGCCCGCCGGGCCGCAACGGTGCGCCCCCCGGCGGTCGTCACGCCGACCGCGCGGCCGCCCCGCACCTGGATGCGGGAAACGTTCTGGTTGCACTCGATTCGCGCGCCCGCGGAGCGGGCACGGTTGACCAGGGCGGCCGTCAGCTGACCGGACCCCCCGACCGGCACGGGCCACCCGCCGTCCTGGGCCAGCATCGTCATCAGGAACCCCATGGCGCCGCTGATCGGCGCGTCCGGCGGGACGTCGGCGTGCATCGCGTTGCCCAACAACAACACTCGGGGCGCCTCGCCGGCGAACAGCTCACTCGCCATGGTGTTGGCCGGCTGCACCAGCAGGCGCGCCACCCGAATCGCCTCGGCCGTACCGAGTTTGGCCAGCAGCCGCATCAGCGGGCGCACGGGCGGGAAGGGCGCCAGCATGGCGTCGAGCAGCGGAGCCTTGATCCGCTGCCACAAGTCCACCAGCCGCCACCAATTATCGCCGTCGGCGGGTTCCCGCCGCGCGAATTCCGTTGCCGTGCGGGCAGCGTCGCGATAGACGACGGGCGGGTCGTCATCGGCCGCGCTGCGCGGATGCCCGACCACCGCCGGCGCGTGCGACCACCGCAGCCCGTGGTCTTCGAGCTGCAGCGCCGCCATCGCCGGCGAGGCCACCGTCATCGGGTAATACGAGCTGAACAGGTCGGTGATGTAGCCGGGCGTCAGCTCCGCGCTGCGGACCGCGCCGCCCGGCTCCGGCTGGGCTTCGAGCACCAGCACATCCCATCCGGCGTCGGCCAGCATCGAGGCGGCAACCAGCCCGTGGTGTCCGGCCCCGATAACGACGGCGTCCGCGGTGTCCCCCACGATCATTTCACCTGGCTCGGCTCCTTGCGCTCCGCCAGAGCCCCCAGTCGCCACAGGCATTCCTTGTTGCGCGGGTAAGCCGCGGCCAGCGCAAGGGAATTGGGCATAGCCCCCATCGGGCCCTCGACCGGCACTTCGATCATCTCCACCCGGCAGCCCGTCGGGGTCTCGTGCAGCAGCATTGTTATCCGCGCGGCGCCGAGCGGCCCGAGGCGGGCGCAGAGCACCAGCTTGTGCGGCGGTTCGCACTCTTCGACCACCGTCGCGTCGTTGATCACCAGCGGCCAGATCCCGATCGAGTGCCTGATCGATGAGCCGGGCTCCGGCCAGTTCGGATCGACGGCCCGCATGCGGCTGTTGCCCACCACCCACTGGGTGTAGGTCCACCCTTGGGCCAGCACTTCCCACACCCGCTCGCAAGGCGCGGCTACGTCCCGCGTCGCACTCAGCACCACAACCATTCCCCTTTCGGCTACCGCGGCGGAATACCCACGTAGCGGCCGTCGTACCGGCCAAATTCGGGTTTACCAGGCCCCGGCAGTGGTTAATCTCCTAGCGGTCGAAATCCGGACGGCGAAAGGCGAGATCGTGACGGTGCGACGATTGATTCTCGGTGTGGGCGCGGTACTTTTGCTGGCCGGTGTGATCGGGCTGTTGGCGCCGGTGTCGGTTTCCGACGGAAACGGTCATTCGATCGGGTGCGGGAACGCCGTTGCGACGGACCTGTCCGCGGCCCGAAGCGCGAACAACAACAGCGTGGCGAACATCCCGATCCTCAACCAGGTTGTTCCGCACACCGACTACGTGGCGCAGTGCCAGTCGTCGGTGGGCGGCCGGCGCATGTGGTCCATTCCGCTGGCCGTCATCGGGCTGCTCGCGATCGGCGGGGTGTTGCTGACGGGCCGTCAGGGCGCGGCGCGGGCGGGCACCTAACCCGCGAGTCAGATCACCCGCATCCGCGCGAAGTTGCGCAAGCCCTGCGGCGCGACGCGCGAAAGACCGTACAGCGCATAGGCTTCCGGAGCCACGGGGCGAATCGGTTTCTTCTTCTTGACCGACGACAGGATCGCGTTGGCGACCTTGTCGGGGCCGTAATGCCGCAGCGCGAACATCTTGCCGAGCTGGCCGCGCCGGCCGTCGACCTGTTCGCCCTTTCCGGCGGGCGCGTCGAACCGGGTGGTGTTGATGATGTTGGTGTCGATGACGCCCGGGCAGATGGTGGTCAGCCCCACGTCCGCGGCGTCGAGTTCGGCGCGCAGGCAATCGGAGAACATGTAGGTCGCCGCCTTCGAGGTGCAGTAGGCGTTCAGCGACTGCAACGGCGCGTAGGCGGCCATCGATGACACGTTGACGATGTACCCGCCGGTGCCACGCTCGACCAGCCGCCGCGCGAACGACCGGCACCCGTTGACCACGCCGCCCAGGTTGACGTCGAGCACCCGGTCGAACTGCTCGGCCGGGGTGTCCAGGAATCCCCCGGCCTGGCCGATGCCGGCGTTGTTGACCACGATGTCGGGCACGCCGTGTTCGGCGCTCACCCGCTCGGCGAACGCCTCCACGGCCGCCGCGTCGGACACGTCCAAGACGTAGGCGTGCGCGACGCCGCCGCGGGTGGCGATCTCGGCGGCCGTGGCCTTGACGGCCGCTTCGTCGATGTCGCTGATGACCAGCTCGGCGCCCTCCCGCGCGAACGCGAACGCCGTCTCGCGGCCGATTCCGCTGCCGGCGCCGGTGACCGACACCAGGGTGTCGCCGAAGGATCCGCGCGGCCGCCCGACCTGCGCGCGCAGCAGCGCGCGGCTGGGCGGTTTGCCCTCGGCCAGATCGGCGAACTCGCGCACCGCCGCGGCCATCACCTGCGGGTGAGACATCGGCGAGAAGTGGCCGGCCTTGATGTCGCGCCGCCACAGCCGTGGCACGAAGCGGGGCGTGTGGTCGTAGCCGTACGGCCGCACGTACTTGTCCTTGGTGTTGACGATCAGCTGCACCGGCACGTCGACGATTTCGACGCCCTGTCCGCGGCCGGAGAACGAGCGAAAGTAGTTGGCGGGATAGGTTTTTACCGACCGGGCGGCGTCGCGGGCCAGGTCGGGCGAGTGGTGGATCTTTTCGACCGGGATGTTGTCCACCGCGTTGCGCCGAAGCGCCGGGATCGACAGCGTCAGCCGGAGGAACAGCGGCGCGAGCACCGGGATCGAGAAGAAGATCATGTAGGTCAGCCGCAGCGCCTGGCTGATCGCCCGCACGAAGGTGCGCGGGCGCCAGGGCGACCGCAACCCGCTGAAGATGTAGTCGACCAGTTGGTCCTGGCTGGGCCCGGACACCGACGTGAACGTGGCGACCCGGTCACCGGCACCGGGCCGCTTGAGGTAGTGCCACACGCCCACCGAGCCCCAGTCGTGGGCGAGCACGTGCACGGGCCGGCCGGGGCTGAGCTCGCCGGTCACCGCGGCGAAGTCGTCGGCGAACCGGTCGATGCGGTATGCGGACACCGGCTTGGGCGCCGAGGACTCACCGACGCCACGGTTGTCGTACCGCAGGATGCGGAACCGGTCGGCCAGCAGCGGCACGACCCCGTCCCAGAGCACATGCGAGTCGGGGAAGCCGTGCACCAGCACGACGGTGGGCCCCTCGGGATTGCCCTCTTCGTAGACAGCGATTCGCGCGCCGTCGGCGCTGTCGACGAAATGCTGGGTTAGCTGTTGTGTTGCCGGCATCTCCGACCTCCCCGCTTCAACTGCAGTGGCCACACCGTAGCAAGGGCGTTCGGGGCGTTCCGGCAGCCGCGCGCGGTCCGCCCTGGATGTGTGCCGGTGCGGACGCAGTGACAGGATAGTTTTGGATAGTTACTTTCCAGCGGCTAGCGACATGTTCGACCCACCCCGACCCACGAGCGATCGAGGAGTCAAAAACGATGGCCTTCTCCGTCCAGATGCCGGCACTCGGTGAGAGCGTCACCGAAGGGACGGTCACCCGCTGGCTCAAGCAGGAAGGCGACACGGTCGAGCTCGACGAACCCCTCGTCGAGGTGTCCACCGACAAGGTCGACACCGAAATCCCGTCGCCCGCCGCCGGTGTGCTGACCAAGATCGTCGCCCAGGAGGACGACACCGTCGAGGTGGGCGGCGAGCTGGCCGTGATCGGCGACTCGGCGGAGGGTGGTTCGGAGGGCGGCGGCTCCCAGGCGGCCCCCCAGGCGCCCAGCCAGCCGGAGCCGCAGGCCGAAGCCGCCCAGCCGGAACCACAGGCCGAAGCCGCCCCGCCGGCCCAATCCGAGCCCGAACCCGAAGCCCCGGCCCAGCCGGAGCCCGAGCCTCAGCCCGCCGCGCAGAGCTCCGGCGGCGGCGACGCGACCCCGGTGTTGATGCCGGAACTCGGCGAGTCGGTCGCCGAGGGCACGGTTACCCGCTGGCTGAAAAAGGTCGGCGACTCGGTCCAGGTGGACGATGCGCTGGTCGAGGTGTCGACCGACAAGGTGGACACCGAGATCCCGTCCCCGGTGGCCGGCGTCCTGATCAGCATCACCGCCGAAGAGGACACCACCGTGCCGGTCGGCGGCGAGCTGGCGCGCATCGGCAGCGGTTCGGAAGCCGCTTCCGCTCCCACCCCGCCGCCCGCCCCCAAACCGGAACCCAAGCCCGAGCCGGCACCCGAACCACCCAAGGCCGAGGCGAAGCCCGAACCGCAGCCGGTTTCGCAGCCCGAGCCGGCGCCGAAAGCCCAACCGGCGCAGGCGCAACCGGCGGTCCAGCCCAGTGGCTCGAGTCCGAACGGCGCGCCGTACGTGACCCCGCTGGTGCGCAAACTGGCCACCGAGCACGACATCGACCTCGGCGAGATCACCGGCACCGGCGTCGGCGGCCGCATCCGCAAGCAAGACGTGCTCGCCGCGGCGGAAAAGAAACAACAGGCCCAGAAGGCGCCCGCGCCGGCGCAGGCACCCGCCACCGCGCCGGCCGCGGACGGCAAGGCGGCTCCGGCGGCTGCCCCCTCCCCTGCGCCGGCGCTGGCGCACCTGCGTGGCACCACGCAGAAGGCCAGCCGGATCCGACAGCTCACGGCGAACAAAACTCGGGAATCGCTGCAGGCCACGGCGCAGCTCACCCAGACCCACGAGGTCGACATGACCAGGATCGTTGGGTTGCGGGCCCGGGCGAAATCCGCGTTCGCCGAACGCGAAGGGGTGAACCTGACGTTCCTGCCGTTCATCGCCAGGGCGGTGATCGACGCGTTGAAGGTCCACCCGAACATCAACGCGAGCTACAACGAGCAGACCAAGGAGATCACCTACTACGACGCCGAGCATCTCGGCTTCGCCGTCGACACCGAACAGGGCCTGCTCTCCCCCGTCATCCACAACGCCGGCGACCTCTCGCTGGCCGGACTGGCCCGGGCCATCGCCGACATCGCGGCGCGCGCCCGCTCGGGTGACCTCAAACCCGACGAACTGTCCGGCGGGACCTTCACCATCACCAACATCGGCAGTCAGGGCGCGTTGTTCGACACCCCCATCCTGGTTCCGCCGCAGGCCGCCATGCTGGGCACCGGGGCCATCGTGAAGCGGCCCCGGGTGATCGTCGACGAATTCGGCAACGAGTCCATCGGCGTCCGCTCCATCTGCTATCTCCCGCTCACCTATGACCATCGGCTCATCGACGGCGCCGATGCCGGACGCTTCCTCACCACGATCAAGAACCGGCTCGAAGAGGGAGCGTTCGAGGCCGACTTGGGTCTTTAGGGGGCGGGCGAACGGTGGTCAAGCTCGTCATCGCGATAGCGGGTTCGTCCGGACTGATCGGATCCGCTCTCACCGCGGCGCTGCGTGCGGCCGACCACCGGGTGTTGCGCATCGTGAGGCGGGCGCCGTCGAATTCCGATGAATTGCACTGGAATCCCGAGAGCGGCGAGATCGACGTCGACGCGATCAGCGACGTCGATGCCGTCGTCAACCTGTGCGGTGTCAACGTCGGCCAGCGTCGCTGGTCGGGCGCCTTCAAGCAGGGCCTGCGGGACAGCCGCATCGCTCCCACCGAAGTCTTGGCGCATGCCGTCGCCGAGGCCGGGGTGGGAACGCTGGTCAACTCCAGCGCCGTGGGCTACTACGGGAACACCAAGGACCGCGTGGTCGACGAAAACGACCGGGCGGGAAAGGGTTTCCTGGCCCAGCTATGCGAAGACTGGGAGGCCGCCACGCTGCCGGCGCAATACGGTGGCGCAAGGGTGGTGCTCGCCCGCACCGGGCTGGTGTTCTCGCCCGCGGGCGGCGCGTTGGGGCGGTTGCGGCCGTTGTTCCGGACCGGCCTCGGGGCCCGGTTGGGCAGCGGCCGTCAATACATGTCCTGGATCACCCTGGAGGACGAGGTGCGGGCGCTGCTGTTCGCGATCTCCAACACCGCGGTGTCCGGCCCGGTCAACATGACCGGGCCCGCGCCGGTGACCAATGCCGAGTTCACCACCGCGTTCGGTCGGGCGGTCAACCGGCCGACGCCGCTGATGATGCCCGGTTTCGCGGTGCGCGCCGCGCTCGGTGAGTTCGCCGACGAGGGCGTGCTGATCGGCCAGCGTGCCATTCCGTCCGCGCTGGAGCGGGCCGGTTTCCAGTTCCACCACAACACGATTGGCGAGGCCCTCGGCTACGCCACCGCGCGGCGCGACCAGGACTAGCCACTACGCCGGCGAGTCTCACGCAGGCGTGGCCGACGCCGCCCAACGTCACGCCAGCGTGACACCGCGTCGCGGGGTGGTTGTCCGGCGAGTACCGTCGCGAACGTGATCGATTCCATCCGGTCCAGCCCGGCCGCGATCGACGTTCGCCAGCTCGGAACTGTCGACTACCGCACCGCCTGGCAGCTGCAGCGCGAGCTGGCCGACGCCAGGGTCGCCGGCGGCAGCGACACCCTATTGCTGCTGGAGCACCCACCCGTCTACACCGCGGGGCGGCGCACCGAGCCGCACGAACGGCCGGTCAACGGCACCCCCGTCGTCGACACCGACCGCGGCGGCAAGATCACCTGGCACGGCCCGGGGCAACTGGTCGGGTATCCGATCATCGGCCTGGCTGAACCGCTCGACGTGGTGAATTACGTGCGGCGCCTCGAGGAGGCGTTGATCAAGGTGTGCGGCGATCTGGGCTTGGAGACCGGTCGGGTGCATGGCCGCTCCGGGGTCTGGGTGCCCGGCGGCGCCGGCCGGCCCGACCGCAAGGTGGCAGCCATCGGCGTCCGGGTGTCGCGCGCGACCACCCTGCACGGGTTCGCGCTCAACTGCGACTGCGACCTCGGCGCGTTCGGCACGATCGTGCCCTGTGGCATCAGCGACGCCGGCGTGACGTCGTTGGCCGAAGAGCTGGGACGTCCGGTGGTCGTCGACGACGTCCGCGCGGCCGTCGCCGCCGCCGTTTGCGCCGCCCTCGACGGCGCCCTACCGGTCCAAGAACACCCGGGTACGCGCGTAGCATCAGGCATGTGACTGTCGCACCCGAAGGCCGCAAATTGTTGCGCCTCGAGGTCCGCAACGCGCAAACCCCGATCGAACGCAAGCCGCCGTGGATCAAGGTTCGGGCACGGATGGGGCCCGAATACACCCAGTTGAAGGGCCTGGTCCGCCGCGAGGGGCTGCACACGGTCTGCGAAGAGGCCGGCTGCCCCAACATCTTCGAGTGCTGGGAGGACCGGGAAGCCACCTTCCTGATCGGTGGTGACCAGTGCACCCGGCGCTGCGACTTCTGCCAGATCGATACCGGAAAGCCCGCCGCCCTGGACCGCGACGAGCCGAGGCGCGTCGCCGACAGCGTGCGCAGCATGGGACTGCGTTACGCCACCATCACCGGGGTGGCCCGCGACGACCTGCCCGACGGCGGGGCCTGGCTCTACGCCGAGACGGTGCGCGCCATCAAGGAACTCAACCCGTCGACCGGCGTCGAACTGTTGATCCCCGACTTCAACGGTGAGCCCGCCCGGCTGGCCGAGGTGTTCGAATCACGCCCAGAAGTGTTGGCGCACAACGTCGAAACCGTGCCCCGCATCTTCAAGCGGATCCGGCCCGCCTTCACCTACCAGCGCAGCCTCGACGTCATCACCGCGGCGCGCGGCGCCGGGCTGGTCACCAAGAGCAATCTCATCCTCGGGCTGGGCGAAACCGCCGACGAGGTGCGCACCGCCCTGGCCGACCTGCGGGGCGCCGGCTGCGACATCGTCACCATCACCCAGTACCTGCGGCCGTCGACGCGGCACCATCCGGTCGAACGCTGGGTGCATCCCGACGAGTTCGTCGAGTTCGCCCAGCACGCCGAGGGGCTGGGCTTCGCCGGGGTGCTGGCCGGCCCGCTGGTGCGGTCGTCCTACCGGGCGGGCCGGCTCTACGAGCAAGCCGCGCGCACCCGCAGCTGAACATGTAGCGCCGCGCCAGTCAGCGGCGGCGGTACGTATTCTTTGACTATGGCTAAACCCCGCACCGCCGCTGAGAACAAGGCCGCCCGCGCGCAGGCGCAAGCCGCGCGTAAGGCCGCCGCGAAGGAGCGGCGCGCCCAGCTGTGGCAGGCGTTCAACCTGCAGCGTCAGGAGGACAAGCGGCTGCTGCCCTACATGATCGGCGCCTTCGTGCTGATCGTGGCAATCTCCGTGGCGGTCGGCGTGTGGGCCGGCGGGCTGACGATGTTCACGCTGATCCCGTTCGGCGTGCTGCTGGGCGGGCTGGTCACCTTCATCATCTTCGGCCGCCGCGCCCAGAAGAGCGTCTACAGCAAGGCCGAGGGCCAAACCGGTGCGGCCGCATGGGCTTTGGACAATTTGCGCGGCAAGTGGCGGGTGACGCCGGGGGTGGCCGCGACCGGCCACCTCGACGCGGTGCACCGGGTCATCGGCCGGCCCGGCGTCATCTTGGTCGGGGAAGGGTCGTCGGCCCGGGTCCGGCCGCTGCTGGCCCAGGAGAAGAAGCGCACCGCGCGGCTCATCGGCGACGTGCCGATCTACGACATCATCGTCGGCAACGGGGACGACGAGGTTCCGCTGTCCAAGCTGGAGCGCCACCTCAACCGCCTGCCGGCCAACATCACCGCCAAGCAGATGGACACACTGGAGTCGCGGTTGGCCGCGCTGGGGACGCGGGCCGGCGCCGCCGTCCTGCCGAAGGGGCCGCTCCCCAACGCCGGCAAGATGCGCGGCGTGCAGCGCACCGTGCGCCGCAAGTAGCCCTTAAGTCAGCGGCGATCGCAAGCGCGGCGGGTCGCCGCTAATGGTCAGCGCCGCACGACCGCCGTTGCGGTCAGCCGATCCTGCAGCCCCCGGCCGTCCCAGTCGGTGAACAACGCCGGGACGACAGTTCCCACCAGCACGCCCCGTATCACCGCGCGGCCGATGCCGACCGCCGCCTGCCGGTCGACCGTCACCACCCGCAGGCCCAGCACCAACTGCCCGGGCGTGAAGCCGAACAGCCGCACCGAGACCACGCCGAGCACGAACCAGATGGCCAGCACCGCCGTCGCCAACGTGTGTTCGGAGAAAACACCGAAGCGCAGGGCCAGCGCGGCCAGGCCGTAGGAGATCAGCCAGTCGACCATCAACGCGCCCAGCCGACGGCCCATCGGGGCCAGGGACCCCGGTCCGGTTTCCGGCAGGCCCAGCTTCTCGCCGGGGTATGCGGATCGCGATTCCGACGTCATCGGCCGAAACCCGGGTTCGGCTGCCTGACCTGCACGGCCCGGGCCCGTAAGCGAACGCTGCGCTCGGGGGCCGGAGCAGATACGATCTTGCGATCCATGGCCCCACAATAGAACCCGCCGCCGATGCCGCTCTTTTGTGGATGACATGGGTCGCGTAACGTGCGCGCAACACGGGGTTGACTGGCGGGCAACATCTGCTCCATAGCGTCAGGCCGCGGATCTCACCAAGTAAAGGAGCATTTCTGTGACGGAAACGACGCCCGACGACGTCTTCAAACTCGTCAAGGACGAGAACGTCGAGTATGTCGACGTCCGGTTCTGTGACTTGCCAGGCATCATGCAGCACTTCACGATTCCGGTTTCGTTTTTCGATGAGAGCGTCTTCGAGGACGGCCTGGCCTTCGACGGTTCGTCGATTCGCGGATTCCAGTCCATCCATGAATCCGACATGCTGCTCCTGCCCGACCCCGCGACGGCGCAGATCGACCTGTTCACCGCGCACAAGACGCTGAACCTGAACTTCTTCGTGCACGACCCGTTCACCCTCGAGCCCTACTCGCGCGACCCGCGCAACATCGCCCGCAAGGCGGAGAACTACCTGATCAGCACCGGCGTCGCGGACACCGCGTACTTCGGCGCCGAGGCCGAGTTCTACATCTTCGACTCGGTGAGCTTCGACTCGCGCACCAACGGGTCCTTCTACGAGGTCGACGCGATCTCGGGGTGGTGGAACACCGGCGAGCCGACCGAGAACGACGGCACTCCCAACCGCGGTTACAAGGTCCGCCCCAAGGGTGGGTACTTCCCGGTCGCACCCGTCGACCACTACGTCGACCTGCGCGCCGACATGCTGTCGAATCTGATCAAGGCCGGCTTCAGCCTGGAGAAGGGCCACCACGAGGTGGGCACCGGTGGGCAGGCCGAGATCAACTACAAGTTCAACACGCTGCTGCACGCCGCCGACGACATGCAGTTGTACAAGTACATCGTCAAGAACACGGCATGGCAGAACGGCAAGACCGTCACGTTCATGCCCAAGCCGCTGTTCGGCGACAACGGCTCCGGCATGCACACCCACCAGTCGCTGTGGAAGGACGGCAGCCCGCTGATGTACGACGAGACCGGTTACGCCGGCCTGTCGGACACCGCGCGGCACTACATCGGCGGCCTGTTGCACCACGCCCCGTCGCTGCTGGCCTTCACCAACCCGACCGTCAACTCCTACAAGCGACTGGTCCCGGGTTACGAGGCGCCGATCAACCTGGTCTACAGCCAGCGCAACCGCTCGGCCTGTGTCCGCATCCCGATCACCGGCAGCAACCCGAAGGCCAAGCGGCTCGAGTTCCGTTGCCCCGACTCGTCGGGCAACCCGTACCTAGCGTTCTCGGCGATGCTGATGGCCGGGCTCGACGGCATCAAGAACAAGATCGAACCGCAGGCCCCGGTGGACAAGGACCTGTACGAATTGCCGCCGGAGGAGGCCGCCAACATCCCGCAGGCGCCCACCCAACTGTCCGCGGTGATCGACCGGCTGGAAGAGGACCACGAATACCTCACTGAGGGCGGCGTTTTCACGCCCGACCTGATCGAGACGTGGATCAGCTTCAAGCGCGAGAACGAGATCCTGCCGGTGCAGATCCGGCCGCACCCGTACGAGTTCGCGCTGTACTACGACGTCTAAGTCGACGTCCGTCCGCAGTAGCTCCCAGAAGGGTCCACCCGCTCCGCGATCAGTTCAGCGAGCGGGTGGACCCTTCGCTTTTGTGGCCCATACCGAGCATGTGGCGGAAAGTTCAGATTCGAAGTCTTGCGGCGGCAACGGATTCGGCGTTAGCTTCTGGACCATGACTATCAGCACCGCACAGGTAATGGTTGGGCACGGCCGAGGCCGCATCGGCGGAGGCGCCGGCGGCGGACGGTTCGGTGGCGGAGCCGGCGGCGGCTTCGTCGGTGGCGGTGCCGGCGGCGGCTTCGTCGGTGGCGGTGCCGGCGGCGGCCGCTAACCAATCACACGATCGGGCTGGGCGGCTCGTCGGCGTCGGCCGTGCCGCCCAGGTCGAGTTGCATCCACGCGACGTCGTGCCAGCGGCCGTGTTTCCATTCCACGCGCCGATATAGGCCGGCGTCCTGGAACCCGAACGATCGGTGAAATCCGTTGCTGGCCTCGTTCGGTTGGGTGATGCCGGCGAAGGCTCTCCGATAGCCGCGCTCCGTGAGCCGGCGGAGCAACCGCGTGTACAGCTGTCGGCCGCCGCCGGTGCGGTGATGGTCGAGGTCGACGTAGATGCCGGTCTCGACCGACCATTGGAAGCTGGGCAGGCGCAGTAGCGCGTGGCCGTAGGCGAATCCGATGGCCCGAGCGTCGCGTTCCAGGATGAGCCACTCGTAGGCGTCTCGAATGCGGGCCGCCATCTCGCCGGCGCTCGGGACTTCGATCTCCCAGCTGACCGTCGTTTCCTCGACATACGGGCGATAGATCGCAAGGCATGCCGCGGCATCCTCTGCGGACGCCGGACGCAGCCGGCCCACTTTTCCTGGCATGCCCGGCATCCTTCCAGGCTTGCAAGGGCTTTCGCCGGCAAGCTCGCGAAACATAAACTATGGCGAAGGTCTGCGGCGTGTCTTCGCCGTAGGGTATCTGTCGCGGCCGCGAACCCGAGAACTAGCCGTCGAGCGCCAGGTCCTTGCGAAAGCGCTGCATGCCGTCGATCTTGTCGGCCAACGACGCGTCCGGTCCCGCGTAGAACATCCACGGCATGGTGATGATGCCCGTGATGCCGGCGGCGGCGGCGCGTTGGTAGTCGGCGGTGGTGAAGGCGTCGGTCAGCGGTGTCAGGATGGTGAAATCGTCCATCGACAAACCGTTTTCGGCACGCAACTCCCGCAGCCGGCCCACCGCCTCGATGGCGCGTTCGGTCTTGATCAGATCGCCGATCCAGCCATCGTTGCGCGCGGCACGGCGCAGCGCGATGTCGCTGAGCCCGCCGACGTACACCGGTATCGGCGGCGGCGTCGGCTCCATTTCCAGCCGCGGGTTGCGATAGAACGCGCCCTCGAACTCCGTCCAGCCCGGCCGCCACAGCGCGCGCATCAGGTCGATGATCTCGTCGGTCCGTTTCCCGCGGGCTTCGAACCGCTCGCCCATCAATGCGAATTCCTCGCGGCACCAGCCGACGCCGATGCCGAGCTCGACCCGGCCCGACGCCAAAAGCGCCGCGGTGCCAATCGCTTTGGCGGCCGAATAGGGGTTGCGCATCGCGGGGATGTAGACGGTGTTGACGAACCGCAGGCGCGTGGTGACCTGGGCCAGCGCGCCGATGAGGACCCACGGGTCGGGCCAGTCGGTGAACGGCTGCCAACGCCGTTGCCCGTCCTTGGTGTACGGGTACGGGGTGTCCAGCGTTTCCAGGTTGACGACGTGATCGGGAATCCCGATGCCGTCGTAGCCGAGTTCGTCGGCCGCCTTGGCGAGTTCGATGATCTCCCGGGTGTTCAGGAAGGCACTGCTGACGTAGAACTTCATTCGGCTTCCCGGGCCCACGCCGGCTCGATGAAGACGCCCTCGGCCTCGACGGTGACCCCCGCGGCGTCCGAAATCGTGCCGCGGGCAAAGACTTTGCGGCCCTCCTTGCCGTCGACCCACGCCTCGCAGCGCAGCGGCCCGAGCGGGGTGCCGCGCAGGTACTTCACGGTGATCGTTCCGGTGAAGCGCGCCTTGGACAGCCCCTCGCTGGCCGCCTCGCCGAGCATGTGGTCGAGCACCAGGGCGCTGACGCCACCGTGCACCAGTTTCGGTGGCCCCTCGTAGGCCGAACCGAGGACGAACTCGCTCCAGCAGCGCCCGCCGCCGTCGTGGTGGACGACGATCGGCGGCGCGATCGGGTTGCACACGCCGATCGCGGCGTTGCCCAGCGGCAGCGGGCGGCCGTCGACGCGGTAAGTCACCCCGACCGGCCGGGTCCGTTGCCGCAACGACGCTGTGACGGCCTCGATCGCCGACCGCGCCTGGGCGACGACGTCGTCGTCCACCTCGGTCCGGATGGTGGCGTCGACTAGGTCGCGCACGGCGTCGGCCAACGGGGCGTAGAGCGCTGTCACTCGCTGCGCCTCCGCCGCGTCGAGCACCTCGAATATGGCGTCCAACGCGCCGGCCTCCTGACTCAACTGCCAAACACCTTCCGTACCACCGCTTTCGCCCGCCGCGTCACCCGCAGATAGTTGTCCAGGAACTCCCCGCCCTCGTCGGTCGGCCAGCCCGCGGCCACCGCGACAGCGTTGAGCTGGCGTCCCGGTCCCGGCAGCTGATCGGTCGGCTTGCCGCGCACCAGCACCAGCGCGTTGCGGGCCCGGGTGGCGGTCAGCCACGCCTGCCGCAGCAGATCGACCTCCTCGGCGGGCACCAGGTCGGCCGCGGCGATCGCGTCCAGGCACGCCAGCGTCGAGGTGTTGTGCAGGGCGGGAATCTGGTGCGCGTGCCGCAGCTGCATCAGCTGCACGGTCCATTCGATGTCGGCCAGTCCCCCGCGGCCCAGCTTGGTGTGCGTGTTGGGGTCGGCGCCGCGCGGCAACCGTTCGGACTCGACGCGGGCCTTGATGCGGCGGATCTCCCGCACCGCCTCGGCGGACACCCCGGCGGGCGGGTAGCGCGTCTCGTCGGCCATCAACAAGAACCGCTCACCCAGGTCCGCGTCGCCGGCGACCGCGTGCGCCCGCAGCAGGGCCTGAACCTCCCACGGCTGCGCCCACTGCTGGTAGTAGGCGGCGTAGGAACCCAGCGTGCGCACCAAGGGACCCTGGCGGCCCTCGGGCCGCAGGTTGATGTCGACCTCCAGCGGCGGATCGACGCTGGGCGTGCCCAGCAGCGTGCGAACCTGCTCGGCGACCGTCGTCGACCACCGGATCGCCACCGAGTCCTCGACGCCGGCCGCCGCCTCGCACACGAACATCACGTCGGCATCGGACCCGTAGCCCAGCTCCATGCCGCCCAGCCTGCCCATACCGATCACCGCGATAACCGCCGGCGCCTTGCCGTCCTTGGGGAGGTTGGCACGCATGATCGCGTCCAGCGCGGCCTGCAGCACGGCCACCCACACCGAGGTAAGCCCCCGGCACACCTCGGTGACCTCGAGGAAGCCGAGCAGATCGGCCGAGCCGATGCGGGCCAGTTCGCGGCGGCGCAGCGTGCGGGCGGCCGCGATCGCGCGCACCGCGTCGGGGTGTCGGCTGGCCGAGGCGACCAGCGCCCTGGCCACCGCGGCGGGATCCGTTTCGAGCAGCTTGGGGCCGGCCACGCCGTCGCTGTAGTCCTCGATCACCCGGGGCGCGCGCATCAACAGGTCCGGCACGTAGGCGGAGGTGCCGAGCACGTGCATGAGCCGCCTGGCGACCGCGGGCTTGTCACGCAGGGTGGCCAGGTACCAGTTCTCGGCGGCGAGCGCCTCGGACAGGCGGCGGTAGGCCAGCAGCCCGCCGTCGGGGTCGGGGGCGTACGACATCCAGTTCAGCAGTCGGGGCAGCAACACCGACTGGACGCGACCGCGCCGGCCGCTCTGGTTTACCAGCGCCGACATGTGCTTCAACGCCGTCTGCGGTCCCTCGTAGCCGAGCGC